>CAZSBC010000083.1:0-14365 GCA_964605195.1 uncultured Spirochaetales bacterium
GAGGGCCTGTATACCGCCCTGGAAGAGTCCGACACAGATAGCCAGGATGTAGAAATGCAGTGTAGTCCTCATGAAGTAACCCAGAACTGTCAGCAGCGAGTAAGCGGCTATAGCTGTCAGCAGGCCATTCTTGATACCGATCTTGCGGCTGAAGAGGTTGTAGAGCAGCGTTGCCGGGAAGGCGACGAACTGTACGATGAGCAGGGCAATTATCAGGGATTCGGAGGGGAAACCCAGCGATGCCCCATAATCCACTGCCATGCGGATAATGGTATCGACTCCGTCGATGTAGAACCAGTAAGCCAGCAGGAAGAGGCTGACCACTTTCAGGTAACGGATCTGCCGGAACGTTTCGGCCAGCTGCCTGAAACCGGCTGCAATGGCCTTTCCGGGAGGAACGGCATTGCTCTTCATCGGCTCCTTGACGAAGACCATGATGGGAACTGAGAAGAGCGCCCACCATACAGCCACGGTAATGAAGGCAATACGGATTGCCGTGACATCATCAGGGATACCGAAGAGTTCCGGTTTGAGGTACATGAAAACGTTGACGAGGAAGAGCAGCCCCCCGCCTATGTATCCCAGCCCGAACCCGAGCGATGAAGCGTAATCGATCTTTTTTTCCGAGGCGACGGCCGGCAGCAGGGCGTCGTTGAATATGTTTGCCCCTGAGAAGCCGACAGTTGCGGTGATGTAGAAGATAACTGCCAGCTGCCAGTACCCGGCCTGCACAAACCAGAGCCCTCCGGTCATGATGCAGCCGATGAAGGCGAAGAAGATGAGCAGACGCTTCTTCAGGCTTCCCCGGTCGGCTATAGCCCCGAGGATGGGAGCGAGAGCAGCTACAATGATGGAGGCGATAGAGTTTGCCAGCCCGAGATAGAAGGTGCTCTGCTGCATCGTAGCGCTGCTGGACCAGTACGACTTGAAGAAGACGGGAAAGAATCCGGCCATGACGGTTGTGGCAAAGGCACTGTTCGCCCAGTCGTAGAACGCCCAGGACCAAATCGATTTACGGGTGTCTTTCATCGGGAACTCCTTGTATCTGCAGCATTATAGCATGGAACCGGCTTCCAGGGATTACTTCTAGTGCTAAATTTCTTTTCTGTTCACTCTGTTTTATCAGTGAGATCTATCCGTTTTTCGTGGAGTTCCGGGTGTCGGATGTTCATCTGCAGCCAGTCATGCAGGAGCTGGAGACGTTCATGCTCCGTAAGATTCCAGGGAATTGTGCTCCTGCGAAGTGCATCGGTGAGTTGAAACAACGTAAGGGCACAGCAGACCGAGATATTGAAGCTCTCGACAAATCCGTACATAGGCAGGCGCACATACTCATCGGCATGCTCCAGGGCATAGGGACTCAGGCCCTCAAGCTCGGTTCCGAAGAGGAGGGCAACTTTTCCCGGATTCAGATCGAGATCCCTGATCTCAACATCATCGGCATGGGGGGAGGTGGCTGCTATCCGGTATCCCTGCTTTCGCAGGGCGGCAATAGCATCAGGAGTATTTGAACCGTCCGGATTGCCATGGTACCGGTGCAGTGAAAGCCACTGCGAAGTCCCCATATCGACGGCTGGGTTGGAGGAGAAGCGGTTGCTGTTCTCAATGATATGGATATCCTGAATACCGAAGGCATCACAGCTGCGCAGGACAGCACTGGCATTATGGGGTTGGTATATGTTTTCCAGGGCAACCGTGATGTATCGCGTCCTGTTGTCCAGCACAGCAAGCATCCGCTGCCTGCGCTGCTCGGTGATCATTCCGGAGTAATAGGCGATACGCTTGCGTAAATCACGTACACTGTAGTTCTGCTCGTTGCTCTTCATAGCTAGAATGTATCCGATGATGTACGGCAGTGCAATAGCTGTCCCCATATATGGACCCGATCCTGTATTTCGCTTGGCATGTGAAGCGCTGCATGGTACCATGTCAGCATATCCTAATGCAGTTATTATGGAGGTTTCCTTGGGGATCAGAACGCTCTACAACCCGCCCCTCTTTCAGGGGAGACGGCGGAAGAGATCGTATTTTGAGGGCTGGTATTTCAAGTTTTCTCCAACTGTGCATACTGAAGACCACAATGCATTCCCTGAGACCCTGGCTTTCATTCCAGGGATCAGCATCGATGCAGAGGGACAGAGGAAGGCCTTCGTCCAGGTGAACAGCTCCACAATGCAACAGAGCTGGTATGTGCCGTATCCGATTGAGGAATTTTCTGCAGCCCGAAAAAAGTTTCTTGTCACAATCGGAAAGAATCGCTTTTCTGCAACCGGTCTGCAGCTGGACATTACCCATGGGGATCTGCGCGTGCAGGGTGAGGTGACCTTCCGCGATATCGTTTCCTATCCCTCTTCCCTGCTCTCCCCCGGGATCATGGGGTGGTATGCCTTTGTTCCGAAGATGGAGTGCAACCACGGTGTGGTATCCCTGCACCACAAAGTCCAGGGGGAAATAGCCATTGGTGAGCGTACCGTGGTCCTGGATTCCCATACCGGCTATATTGAGAAGGACTGGGGGAGCTCCTTCCCCGAAGCCTGGGTATGGCTCCAGTCTTCGACGTGGACCGGAGGGATCAGGTCGGTTTTGCTCTCGGTGGCAAAGATACCGTTTCTTGGCCGGTTCTTCATCGGCTGTCTGGGATATGTGCTGCTTGAGGACCGGCTGATCCGCTTCGGAACCTATACCGGGGCTGTCATTGAAGCCGTGGATATCGGGGAGAATGCAGTTTCGGTGACCATCAGAAACGGGAAAGAACGACTTGCATTTAAAGCACTTGGTGGAACGGGGGCACATCTTGCTGCCCCGCGGCAGGGTTCCATGGATCGTGTTATCACTGAGAGTCTTGATGGAACTGTGGATCTTGAAGTCAGGGATCGTTCAGGAGCCACTGTATGCAGCGGGACCGGGTACTGCTCCGGGGTCGAATTCTCGGACCCGGAAATACTTCGGGATGCCCTAGGAGGAAAGAGAGAATGAAATTCGAGGAGTTGAATGCCAGGAGCAGGACGGTACGAAGGTTTGATCAGCAACATGCCGTAAAACGGGAAATCCTGGAGTACCTGGTAGCCTGCGCACGGCTTGCCCCGTCGGCCTCCAACAGGCAGCCGCTGCGCTTCATGCTGGTCAGCGATCACGAGCGCTGCAAGGCAGTGACCGGGATGGTAGGATGGGCCGGGTACCTGCGTGACTGGGACGGTCCGCAAGAGGGTGAACGGCCGACAGCGTACATCATCATTCTCTGTGATACCCGGGTTGTCTCTGAAGCTGCTGTCGATGCAGCCATTGCAGCCCGTACCATGCTGCTGGCGGCAACCGAAGCGGGACTGGGGGGATGCATGTTCGGTGCGGTAAAAAAGGGGAAACTGCATGCCTACCTCGGGGCTGATCGGCACCTTGAGATTGCCATGGTGGTTGCCATCGGCAAGCCGGTAGAGCAGGTGGTGCTCGAGGAGGTCGGTCTGGATGCCTCCATACGATACTATCGGGATGAACAGGGGATTCATCATGTGCCGAAAATTGCCCTTGAAGAGCTGATCGTTGAACCGGGGAATATTGATCAAAACAGGACAACCGATTAGAATAGCGCTGAGCAATGCACAATAACGATAAATACAGGGGATGAATGATGATTGTTAGCAAGTTTGGTGGAAGTTCACTGGCAGATTCCGCCCAGATCAGAAAGGTAAAGGCGATCGTGGAGCGTGATGAGAGGCGATCGGTCATAGTGGTATCGGCACCGGGAAAACGAAACGATGAAGATATCAAGATTACCGATATGCTCTATACCTGCCAGAGAGAAGCTGCCTCAGGAGCAGATTTCTCCGACCACTTCAAAGCAATCAGGGAGCGCTATCTTGGCATTGTCAGCGATCTGGAGCTGCCCTCCGATCATATCATCCGGGAACTCTCTGCCATAGAGAAGGCCATTGAAGAGGGGGAGACTCCGGATTATGCAGCCTCCCGGGGGGAGTACCTCTGTGCCCAGATCATGGCCGACTTGCTGGGATGGGAGTTCCTCGACATGGAGGGGAGTATCATCATAACCGATGAAGGGAACATTGATCCTTCCACTTATGCCCGGGTAGCAGCCAGACTTGAAGAAGGAAGGAGGTATGTGGTGCCCGGTTTTTACGGCTCATCAACGGACGGGAAGCTGAAGACCTTCACCCGTGGTGGATCCGATATTACCGGAGCTATTCTCTCCCGGGCCGCGAAGGCAGAGTGGTATGAGAACTGGACCGATGTATCAGGTATCCTGATGGCCGACCCGCGCCTGGTTGAGAATCCGAAGCCGATAGCCGAACTTACCTATGAAGAGATACGCGAACTCGCCTCAGTGGGTGCTGCAGTCTTTCATGAGGAGGCCATCGCCCCTGTCCGGGATGCCGCCATCCCGATCCATATCAAGAATACCAACCGCCCGGATGATCACGGTACCTTTATCACCACCAATCGCAAGGACAGCCAACAACCGATCATAGGCGTATCGGGCAAGACCGGCTATACACGGCTGTTTGTCAGAAAGATGTTTCTCAACAAGGATCCCGACTACATCATCAAGATAAATACCATCCTGAAAATTCACGGTGTGATTCCGGAATTCTCATCAATAGGTTTTGACTCCATCTCCTACTTCTTCAACCTGGACAATCTGCAGCTGAAAGAGACGATGCTTACCCGCATACTCTCAGAACTCTCACCCGATGAGATCTCCTCCGATGCACGTATTGCCATGATAGGTGTGGTGGGCGAGGGACTGTACGATACCAGGGGAATATTTGCCAAAATCAGCGCTGCTGTATCCCAGGCCGGGATTTCAGCCCGCTATGTCAACTATGGGGGATCTCTGATTACCTGTGTCATCGGAGTTGATGAGAATGATTACCGCAAAGCCCTTAAGGCTATCTATGCGGCTATTTCAACCGATTAGGTGTAAGCACACGGGGAAGACCTGAAAAGAAAAGCTCAAGCATCTTTTCACTGAGCCCGGGGACTTCCCGGATGCTTTTTCGGTTGCTCACCCTGTCCTTGATACGGGTCAGCATCCTCCTGCTTTTGAGAATGTTATCAAGCAGTTCACGATCTGCGTCGGGATGCTTCATCAGCTGGACCAGGCGTGCCAGCCGGAAGGCGGTCAGAAGTTCCGCCGTTGTCAGGCTTCCCGTCCAGGGGAAGAGGGACGAGCCCTTGCTCAGCAGCGGCATGCCGCTCTCCATGAACCCCGGCAGCCCGGGGAGGGCATAGTATGGTGATATCCCTATATCAGCCGGCAGCCCGAGAACGGCAAGCAGTGCGGCTGCTGCCGAAGCAGGCGTGTCACCCCTGAGCCCGACAATCAAATAGAGGATTGACCTGACCTGCAGCTTATCAATCGTTTCAAGAATCTCCCTGAGATGTACCAGATCGGCGGACCGGTGCTGCTGATGGAGGACCTCAGGGGTGAACGATCCGACAGAGAGGTTGAACTGCGTGCATCCCAGCAATACCAGTTCTCGTACCAACTCACGGTTCAGCAGCAGATAATCCATACCGTTCTCTGCCGAGAAGGAGGCGGTGGGAAAGCGCTGCCTGATCAGTTCCAGGATTTTGAGGAAGCGAGCTGTGTCGACAAGCAGATTATCATCCTCAAAGGCAAAGTGGTAGCGCTCACCTCCACCGGGATCGTTAGGCAGATCTCGAATTGCCTGTGCAATCCGCTCAATGTGAACCTGACGGTATTGCCTGCCGTGGGTCAGGTAGGTTGAACAGAAGGCACATCGTTTCGGGCATCCCCTGCTGGAGGAGAGAACCACGCTTCGTACTCCGTTGCGGGGAGGCAGAATCCTCACCGGGAAGAGCAGCTCTCCGGCTGGTTCCAGTTCAGCTTTCCGGTGAACAGCAGATGCTGTGAGAATGCCGTCATCCTTCCGGTCCGGTATTGCGGCAGAATTTGCGGTGTGCTCCTTAAGCCGGGCATACAGGGCATCAGCTCCCTGTTCAACCTCCCCAGTCACCACATAATCTATGTCCTTGCCGGCCAGAAAAAATCCGGGTGCGGCAGAGGGACCGCCACCGCCGGCTGCTACGGGGATGTCGGGAAGCAGCTTGCGTACTGCACGGGCTAACGCTATGGCATCATCTGCATAGGCGTAGGCAAAGGATGAGATCAGCAGGGCTTCGGGGTTGTATGCTGCTATCAGCTTTGCACACTCTTCCGGAGCTGGTCCCAGACGCCTGTATGCAGAAAAGAAAGCTGTCGGGCCGTATTCCTCTACAAGAATATGGGGAGCAAGATAGGCTAGACTGTCCGGAAGGGCAATGCGCCGGCTGCGCCGGGAAAAGAGCGGGAAGTGAAACTCCCGGACTTCCGCCCCAATGCTGCTGAAGGCTTGCGAGACTGCCATGGTGCCCAGGGAGGCATGACGATGAGGAGTGAAATAGAAGTCGGTGATGGAGTGAGCGGCTACGGCGATTCTCATGACTGCAGTATACAGATATTCTCCAATTTAGTTGAGCTCCATGCTGTAAAATAGCTGCGAGCATACACACACCAAGCCAATTGCCGTATATGCTTCCAAGATACATGCTTGACTACATTTTCAATTGACTCAGTTAACTGAAATTCTCTTTTAGTTTGACTTGAAATTCCATTCAGGGTAGTATAAATAGTTGCTGATACTCGTACACACGAGATTTAAACATATCCTGTTACCGGAGTGAGATCCGGAACGTAAAGCAGGTAAATTACCATATGCAACAGGAGGATACCAGTGAGTGTAGCTGACAAACATGAGAGAATTGCCGTGAAGGAGGGGATTTCCCTGAAACCGGCTCAGGAGTACCTGGAGGAGATTGTACCTCCTCTGACACCATTTACTGCCCAGGAGGAAGCTGCAAGATGTCTGCTGTGTCTTGATGCCCCCTGCAGTACAGCCTGTCCTGCCAATACTCGGCCCGCTGATTTCATCAGGGCCATTCGTTTCCGTAACTTCAAGGGAGCGGCTGAAATTATCCGCTCAAGCAATATCCTCGGTGGGGTCTGTGCACGGGTCTGTCCGTTCGAGAAGACATGTGAAGGGGCTTGTCTGAAGACTGGTATTGACAGACCAATTCAGATCGGCCGCCTGCAGCGGTTTGCCACCGACTACGAGCAGGCTACCAGGTTTGAGGTCCTTGAACCAGTTGCGTGTACCAGGGAGAAGATCGCCATGATCGGAGGAGGACCGGCATCACTAGCAGCGGCTGCAGCTCTGGCACTACAGGGTTTCAGGGTGACGATTTTCGAACAGCGCCCGAAACCGGGTGGTGTGCTGACCTACGGTATCGTTCCGGCTAGGCTTCCCGGCTATGTTGCCGATGAGGAGATTGAGCATGTCCGCCGACTGGGTGTGGAGATAGTATGCAATACCCGCATCGGTCGTGATATCACCATCGACAAGCTGCGTGAGCAGGGATACAGGGCCATCCTTGTCGGAACGGGCATGCAGAAACCAATTGAACTGAATGTGCCCGGCAGAGAACTTGCGGGGGTGACCACTGCCATGGAGTATCTCTCGGCAGCAAAGAGTGCTAACGGGAAGGTTGATGCCGGCAAGTATGTAGTAGTCATCGGCTGTGGCGATGTGGCCATGGACTGTGCCATCACAGCACGACTGCTTGATGCCGATAAGGTTACAGTTCTCTACCGGAGAACGAGGGAGGAGGCTCCGGCGAACAGAGCCGAGATCTCCTACTGCGAATCGATCGGAATCAACTTTCTCTTCACCTTCACTCCGGAGGAGTTTGTCGGTGAGAATGGTAAACTGGTATCAGTGAAAGGTCTCGGCAGCCGGGATGCCTCATCGGTGATCCTGCAGGCTGATAGGGTGATCTACGCGATTGGCCACCGACCCCAGGATCTTCGTGAGACGCTTCCCGGGGTAGATATGGATGAAGCGTTCTATATCCTCGGTGACGGGGAAGGGAGAACTTCGGTTCCCGATATCTTCGTTGCCGGAGATATCGACAGGGATACGAATAAGACGGTAGTCGATGCCGTAGCTGCAGGCAAGGCGGCAGCCGTCGCAATTCAGAATTATCTGGAAGGACAGGGAGGTAACTGACATGGCTAAACATACCGATCTTTCGATTGATTTTTTGGGCGTTCACTGCGAGAATCCATTCTTTCTCTCATCTTCACCGGTAAGCAGCGGATATGACCAGTGTGCCAAATTCCTCGAAGCGGGAGGTGGCGGGATCGTCTTCAAGACCATCACCACCGACCTGCCAGACGAGTGTTCGCCACGTTTCGATGCCACCCGCAAAGAGGGGACGGATTTCATCGGTTTCAAGAATATGGAACAGACATCCGACAAACCCCTGGAGGAGAATCTTGCCTCTCTACGGAAACTGAAGGAGAACTATCCCAATAAGGTGCTTATTGCCTCCATCATGGGTATGAATGAGGAAGACTGGACCCTGCTGGCCAGGGAGGTCACAGCCTGCGGCGTCGACATGATTGAGTGCAACTTCTCCTGTCCGCAGATGACTTCTGAGGGCATGGGCTCCGATGTCGGGGCCAGTCCGGAACTGATCGACTTATATACCCGGGCAACCGTGAAAGGCACCCACCTTCCGGTCCTGGCCAAGATGACACCGAATATCGAGAAGATGGAGGAGCCGGCAAAGGTTGCCATGCAGGCCGGTGCTGCCGGCATAGCTGCCATCAACACCATAAAGTCCATAACCGGCCTTGATTTTGACAAGTTTACCTGTCTGCCGGTGGTAAACGGCAAGTCCTCGATATCAGGGTACTCAGGCAAGGCTGTCAAGCCGATTGCCCTGCGCTTTGTGGCCCAGATGAAACAGGATCCTGCGTTGGCCGATGTGCCGATCAGTGCCATGGGTGGTATCGAAACTTGGGAGGATGCAGCCGAGTTTCTCATGCTTGGTGCGGAGAATCTCCAGTTTACCACCTCGATCATGCAGTACGGGTATCGCATAGTGGAAGATATGATCAGCGGGCTGTCGCTCTATCTTGCCGAGAAGGGGTTTGATTCCCTGAAGGACTTTATCGGCATTGCCCTGAAGAATATTATCCCGGCTGAGAAGATTGAGCGTGATTTCAAGGTACAGCCGAAAATTGATCACGAGAAGTGTATCGGCTGCGGCCGCTGCTATATCTCCTGCTATGATGGAGCCCATCAGGCCATCGAGTGGGATGCGGCAGAACGGAAACCGAAGATTCTCGAGGACAAGTGTGTCGGCTGCCAGCTCTGCCTGCTAGTCTGCCCCGTATGGGACTGTATCACACCCGGAAAAGTGCTGTTCAAGGGAGAGAAGGAGTTCGGTAAGGGCAGCAAATCAAATTTCAGAGAGGATGGAGCAAATAGACGGGAGCTTGTCATAGGTGAGTATAACAGACCCTGAGAGGGATTCCTGTTTCAACTATCATCATAATCTCCGGGTAACCGGAAAGGAGTGCAATATGTCTTTACTTATTAAACATGGTCTCATTGTCACTGCAAACGGATCAACGTATGGCGATGTGTTCATTGACAACGAAAAAATCACTGCCATCGGTACTGATCTGAAGATGGCGGCTGACGAAGTTGTCGATGCAGAGGGAAAATACATCCTGCCGGGCGCGATAGATCCGCATACCCATCTGGCTATGCCGTTCATGGGTACAAATTCCACAGATGACTATGAAACCGGAACCATTGCCGCTGCCTGCGGCGGAGTTACCTCGCTGATTGATTTTGCCATACAGGCCAAAGGCGAATCGATACGGCAGTGCCTTGACCGAAAAGGCAGCTGGGCAGAGGGAAAAGTTGCTATAGACTTCTCGCATCATCCCGGTATTACCGATCCCACCGAGGAGGTCATTGCCGAAGTGGAGAAGGCTGTGAAGGAGTACGGGACACCGAGTTTCAAAGTCTTCATGGTGTATGATTTCCGCGTCGACGATGCCATCATGCTCAAGATGCTGGAAGCGACGAAAAAGCACGGAGGCCTGGTACAGGTACATGCGGAAAATTTCTATGTGATCCAGCACATGAATGAAGTCTTTGCAAGGGAGGGTAAGCTTGATGCCTACCATCATGCCCTCAGTCGACCAAACCTGGCCGAGGAGGAGGCTGTCTACAGAGCCTGTAAGCTTGTGGAGCTGACCGGCTCCAGCCTCTATGTTGTCCACCTCTCTTCCGAGGAGGGATTACGGCAGATCCAGGCTGCCCGGGCCAAGGGGTTGCATGTCTACTCTGAGACCTGTCCCCAGTACCTGCTCTTTACGGACGACCAATACAAGCTGCCTGATTTCGAAGGGGCAAAATATGTTATGTCACCTCCGCTGCGCACCGCACCAAGCAATGAGGCCCTTTGGAAGGGGCTCATGAGCGGTGATGTGCAGACCCTGGCTACCGATCACTGTCCCTTCTTCTTCAACGGCATCAAGGACATGTTCGGCAAGGACGACTACAAGAAGATTCCGAATGGTGCTCCGGGGTTGGAGACCCTCCTGATGATCATGCACAGTGAAGGAGTCAGGAAGGGGCGCATCTCCCTCGAGAAAATGGTTGATGCCCTCTCCACATCCACAGCCCGCATGTTCGGTATGGAGAACAAGGGTTCAATAGAGGTCGGCAAGGATGCCGATGTGGTAATTTTCGACCCGGAGCAGAAGTTTACCGTAGGTATCGATAAACTGCATATGAACGTGGACTATACCCCCTTCGAGGGGTATGAAGTGACCGGAATGCCCTACAAGGTCTATTCCAGAGGTCGGCAGGTTGCGCAGTGGTCCGATGCGTCCGGTACGGTGGAATTCACCGGCGAACCCGGCTGGGGGAAGTTTGTCAAGCGGGCTCCGTTCAAACCCTTCTGAGTTGAAAAAACCTCCCGGTAATCCGGGAGGTTTTTTTCTATAAACAAAGACACACAAACTATTTTCCATACTTGGCCCAGTGCGCGCCAAAGAGCTTCTGCTCATCCGGTACCACCGGGTCGATCGGTTTCGATACCCAGGTGTTGTTGAGGAAGTGCTTCCACGTGATATTCTCCGAGGTGATGTTCCCCCCCCAGGTTCCGCAACCGAGGGTCATGGAGAAGGGCATGCCGTTGTCATAGTTGCCGCTGTTGCCGTAGCTCTGCGGCTGGCGGACCATGATTCGGCTGACCTTCACCTTGGTGGCAAGCTCTATCATCCGCTCGTCACTGGTGGTATGGATCCCGCATGAGTGCCCGTAGCCGCAGAAGGCGGTGATCTTCTCAACATAGTCGATTGCTTCACCGAACGCTGCGAACTTCCATAGCGTCATGACCGGGGAGAGTTTCTCCGAGGAGAACATATCCTCGGGTCCGACGGCCTCACCGATGACCATCAGCATCGTGGTCTCCTTTGGTACCGCAAGCCCTGCCAGCTCTGCAATCTGCAGCGCACTCTGGGCAACAATATCCTTGTTGAGGTGCACGCCGTCCGGCCACATAGTTTTTTTCAATTTTGCTTTCTCTTCAGCATCGCAGAGATAGCCCCCGTGTGACTGCAGGCCAGCAATCAGCTGCTCCCATACATCCGTATGGATCACCACCGAGTTCTCCGAGGAACAGGAGGTGGCATTGTCAAAGGTCTTGCCGAGATAGATCTTCTTCGCGGCATCGGCGATGTCGGCCGTCTCATCCACAACCATGACGGCATTACCGGCTCCGACTCCGTAGGCCGGTGTCCCGGCAGAGTAGGCGGCCTTCACCATGCCGGCTCCGCCGGTAGCCACTATCAGGTCCACATTCCGCATCAGCTCCTGGGTCAGCTCAACAGTCGGCTCCCTGATGCACTGGATCAGGTCAACCGGGGCCCCAACTTTACGCAGTCCCTCTCGCATATAGTCGCAGGTCAGCGCAGTAGCACCCTTTGAGCGGGGGTGCGGGGCGAAAATAACCGCATTCCTGGTCTTCAGTATGGGTAGTCCGTTTCCAGGTGGGGTTGAAGTCGGGTTGGTACAGGGTGTCAGTGCCCCGATGACCCCGACAGGCTTGGCAATCCGGATCATCCCCTTATCAGGATCTTCATCAATGATGCCGACCGTCTTGACTCCGTCAAGGTCGCGAAGGGTTCCAAGGGTCTTCTTCTGGTGCTTCACCAGCTTGTTCTCATAGATTCCCATGCCAGTCTCATCGGCTGCCATACGGGCGCATGCCTGGGCATTCTCATCCTTGTAGGCCTCCCATCCGGCAGCAGCTACCATTTCGTCAACCTGCTCCTGACTCCAGTATTCTATCACTTTTTGGGCCGCACGGGCCTTCTTCAGCATCTCCTGTAGATTATCAGCCATCAATATTCCTCCTGATTAAATTTTTGCATCGGTGACCTTCAGGGCCTCATCAATCATCGCAACGGCATCATCAATCTGCTCTTTCGAGATTATCAGCGGAGGTGCGATGAATATGAAGTCCCACTTTGCGAAAAGGGTAAGTCCCAACTCAGCCAGACGGGCAGTGAGCGCTCCGGCAACATCCTGCTCGGAGTTGTTGAAGCCTGCCAGAGGAGCCTTGGTCTTACGGTCCGAGGTTAGCTCAATACAGGCCCACAGCCCCTTGCAGCGCACATCCCCGATGGATGGGTGGTGCTCCATGAGAGCAGTCAGTTTCTCCTTGAGATACTCGCCGTTCTGTGCCGATCTCTCGATGAGATTCTCCTCTCTGTAGACTTCGATATTGGCTATGCCGGTTGCGCATCCCAGGGCATGGCCGCCATAGGTGAGCCCGCCGACAAAGGGGTGGTCATAGAAGTGGTCCCACAGCTTCTTGTTCCAGATCATGGCGCCGAGCTGCACATATCCCGATGTCAGTCCCTTGGCTGTCGTGATGATATCGGGGACGACATCAAAATTCTCTATGGCAAACCATTTCCCGGCCCGGCCCCAGCCGCCCATCGTCTCGTCAATGACCAGCAGGATACCGTTTTCATCACATAGCTGCCGCACCCCCTGCATGTATTCCTTGGTGGGTATGATTATACCGTTGGTACCGATTATCGGTTCCATGAAGATTGCGGCTACCGATTTCGGGTTATCCAGCATCAGCTGGGTCTTCAGCACTTCCAGGCTCTTCTCTCCGCACTCCTCGGGGGTCTGTGACCCGAAGGGGCAGCGGTAGGGGTAGGGGCCGAAAAACTTGACCACTCCCGGGATACCCGGCTCCGCAGCCCAGCGGCGAGGGTCCCCGGTCAGGGTGATAGCCCCGGCGGTCGCACCGTGGTAACTCCTCCAGCGGGAATAGATCTTGTGCCGACCGGTAGCCAGGCGGACTGCCTTGATGGCATTCTCGATTGCCTCGGCGCCGCCGTTGGTGAAGAATGAGTAGTCAAGGTCACCGGGGGTGACCTCAGATATCATCTGGGCCAGCCTTGCCTTCGGCTCGCTGCCGAACATCGTACCCACGTAGCAGAACTTCTCCATCTGGGCTTTCATGGCATCCAGGACATGGCGGTTGCCGTGTCCCAGGTTGATATTCAGCAGCCCCGAACAGAAATCGATATAACGATTCCCGTCCGTATCCCACTGGTAGATTCCCTCGGCCCGGTCCATGATTATCGGGTTTACCGACCCCTGAGCCTTCCATGAATAGATTACATGGGATCGATCCATCTGTTTGATTTCCTGTGTATTCATTGTTCCTCCCGCACTGAATTTTACTTAATGTGAGATAATTTTTTGATTTGTATGTTCCCTGCGTACAGTACGCAGCGGAAGCATTTAATAGTAACGTATGTATGCAATCGGGTCAAATTCTTTATAGTGAATTGCATGAAAAATGGCAGATAATCTGCTTCTGGAAGAGTGTGAGCAGGGTTTGCCGATCACTGCCACGTTGGGCTGCCGGCAGCCTTCAGCTTGCGGTAGGCAGCCCGTATCTCCGCGGCCATGTAGAATGAGCCGGCTGTGATGATTGCCCGTTCATCCGAAGATGCTCCTGATGCTGATAATTCCTCCATGGCAAGCGCAACAGCACAGGTTGGATCAGGCTCAAAGCTGATGCAACAGGTTCCTCCCGTTTCACGGTTCAGTTCCACGAAGAGCTCGTAGAGACTTACCGGATCACTTTTCTTGAAGTAGCCGGGGGTGGATATGATGATGCGCTCAAAATTCCTCAGGGCATGCCGGGCCATTGAAACATGATCCTTGCCCTCCACGGCTCCGAAGATGAGGATTCCGTCATCGGGGTAGAGCTGCCGGAAAGATGCAAAGAGCTTAGATATCGATTGTTCCGTATGGGCTCCGTCAATATATATCCGCGGGTTCTCCGAAATCATCTCCATACGCCCGGGCAGCACTGCTTCTGCGACAGCTGTCAATAGCCTGTCCTCGATTTCGAAACCAAGAGTTTTCATGCACGCGATGGCTTAGCGATC
>CAZSBC010000084.1:0-10717 GCA_964605195.1 uncultured Spirochaetales bacterium
GAAGTTTGGCGTAACCGCTGCAGCCCCTGTTGCAGTTGCAGCTGCAGCTCCTGCCGCAGCAGCCGCTGAGGAAGAGGAAGAGCAGACTGAGTTTGACGTAATCCTCAAGGGGATTGCTGACGGCAAGAAGATCCCTGTGATCAAGGAAGTGCGTGCCTTGACCGGTCTCGGACTCAAGGAAGCAAAAGAGATTGTAGAAGCAGGCGACAAGGCTATCAAGGAAGGTGTTTCCAAAGAAGAAGCTAATGCTGTCAAGGAAAAACTGGAAGCTGCCGGCGCTACAGTTGAACTTAAATAGTTCGACCCCAGTAGAAACGCCGAAAGAGTCTCACAAAGCAATTGCGGGGCAGTGCTTCGTGATTGCGACAGCCACCGGAAGTGAAAGTTTCCGGTGGCCGGTTGTGTCTTGTAGTACGGGATACAGCCTCTGACGAAAGGGTTGCATGCGGCGACTGCCGTTTGTTTCAAATCCGATGATAAGGTACCAGGGGGTGGAGATGCTTGCCAGCGGCAATGTCATTGAGAGAAAGTATGTAGGGGAGCAGTTTGAGGAAGTGATGGAACTTCCCAATCTGGTTGATATCCAACTCTCCTCCTATGATAAGTTTTTACAGCGGGGGGCCCTGATTGCGGGACAACCCCTTGCACAGCAGGGATTGGAAGAGGTTTTTCAGTCCGTTTTCCCCATTGAAAGCCCCAGCGGCGACATGATCCTAGAATATGTCAGCTATACACTCGATGAGGAGAACATCAAGTTCAGTGAAAATGAATGCAAACGGAAGGGGTTGACCTATTCCGTTCCCATAAAGGCAAAGATCAACCTGATTTTCCTGGAGACCGGAGAGATCCGCCAGAAGCATATATATATAGGTGATATCCCGCTGATGACCAACAGGGGAACCTTCATCATCAACGGCGCCGAACGTGTTGTCGTCAGTCAGATTCACCGCTCTCCCGGAGTCATCTTTTCCAATGAAAGCGGGGTCTACTCCTCCAGAATCATCCCCTATCGGGGGTCATGGCTTGAGTTTGAGATAGATGCCAAGAAGGACCTCATCTATACCAAGATCGACCGCAAGAAGCGTATTCTTGCCACCCTCTTTCTGCGGGCGCTTGGATTTGATACGCGGGAGAAGATCCTTGCACAGTACTACAGCGGCAGAACTGTGCAGCTTGCCGACGATCAGGGATCCAGGGATGCCCTCGTCGACTCAGTCCTTTTCAAGGATGTCTACATGCCCGGAACCGAAGCTGATCCCGAGGGAGCCAAGAAGCTCTACAGGGCCGGTGACAAGCTCCATCCCCATGAGATTGATGAGCTGATCCATGCCGGGGTCCCCGCCCTTGAGGTGATTGATTTCGGCAATGAGAGCTCTCTCCATTCGCAGATGATTCTCCGCTGTTTTGAGATTGAGGAAGCCAAGCATACCCGGGTAGACGAGGGATATGACGAGCCCACCAAGGAAGATGCCCTCATCTCCATATACACCGTGCTGATGCCCGGGGAACCGATTACACTGGAAAGTGCCGAACGGGACCTGAACACCATGTTCTTCACCTTCAGGCGATATGATCTCGGGCGGGTGGGGCGATACAAGCTCAACAAGAAGTTCGACTACGAAGACATGATTGAGGAGCCCATCCTCACCAAGGACGATATCGTCAATACCATCAAGCAGCTGATCAAGGTCTTCATTGGCGAGGCGAATGTCGATGACATCGACCATCTCGGCAACCGGCGGATCCGTTCGGTCGGGGAGCTGCTGCAGAACCAGCTCAAGACGGCCTTTACCAGGATGGAGCGCATAGCCAAGGAGCGCATGAACCTTGAGACCGATACCGTCAAACCGCAGGACCTGATCTCCATCAAGCCGATAGTGGCCGCTGTCAAGGAGTTCTTCGGTTCAAGTCAGCTGAGCCAGTTCATGGACCAGGTCAATCCCCTGGCGGAACTGACCCACAAGCGGCGACTCAATGCACTGGGACCGGGCGGGCTTTCCCGTGACCGGGCCGGATTCGAGGTCCGTGACGTGCACTACACCCACTATGGAAGGATGTGCCCGATCGAGACGCCTGAAGGACCGAATATCGGTCTCATCGTCTCCCTGGCAAATTACACCAGGGTGAATGATTACGGCTTTCTCGAGACCCCGTATCGTAAGGTTGTGGATGGAAAGGTTACCAAGGATATCGACTTTCTATCGGCAATAGACGAAGAGAAGTACTATATTGCCCAGGCAAATGCGCGGATAACCAAGAGCGGTAAGTTCCTCGATGACATGATCTCGGTACGCAAGTCCGGGGACTATATCACCAGAGAGCCCCAGGGTATCCAGTATATGGACGTTTCCCCGAAACAGGTAATATCTGTGGCCACCTCGCTGATCCCGTTTCTCGAGCACGATGATGCCAACAGGGCGCTGATGGGATCGAACATGCAGCGGCAGGCCGTGCCCCTGCTCTTTCCCGAACCACCGCGGGTGGGAACGGGAATGGAGGCCAAGACTGCCTATGACTCGGGTGTGCTGGTAAAAGCCGATCGGGCGGGAACCGTCACCAGGGTGACCTCGGAAGAGGTCGTCATCACGCCCGACAATCCTGAGATTGAGGGTGAGGTTGATACCTATGAGATCCTGAAGTTCCAGAGGACAAACCAGGATACCTGTTTCAACCAGAAGCCCATCGTCTCTGTCGGACAGAAGGTTGGTGCCGGAACGGTACTAGCTGACGGACCGGCCACGATGAACGGCGAACTGGCCCTCGGCCGCAACGTGCTGGTGGGTTTCGTGCCGTGGAACGGCTACAACTATGAGGATGCCATCCTCATTTCGGAGAAGGTGGTCAAGGAAGATATCTACACCTCCATCCATATCAAGGAGTTCACCATCGATGTCCGGGAGACCAAGCTTGGTCCGGAAAAGCTGACCCGCGATATCCCGAACACCAGTGAGAAGACACTGGAACAGCTCGATGAGGATGGCATCATCCGCATCGGAGCCAAGGTGAAACCGGGATATATCCTCGTTGGAAAGGTGACGCCGAAATCGGAATCCGATACTACCCCGGAATTCAAGCTGCTGAACTCCATATTCGGGGAAAAGGCAAAAGAGGTTCGTGACACCTCGCTGAAGGTACCGCACGGAACCGAGGGGACGGTCATTGACATCCAGCGCCTCAAGCGCTCAGAGGGCGATGACCTGCCCCCTGGTGTGGATGAGGTGGTCAAGGTGCTCGTTGCCAAGAAGCGCAAGCTGCGGGAAGGGGACAAGATGGCCGGGCGGCATGGAAACAAGGGCGTTGTGGCCCGAGTCCTGCCGGAAGAGGATATGCCCTATATGGATGACGGCACTCCCCTTGATATCTGCCTGAACCCGCTGGGAGTTCCCTCACGAATGAATATCGGACAGCTGCTTGAGACCCAGCTCGGCTGGGCTGGCAATGAGCTTGATGAGTGGTACTCGACCCCTGTCTTCCAGTCGGCCACAATGGAGCAGATTGAGACGAAGATGAAGGAGGCCGGCCTGCCGGTCAGCTCGAAGACGGTACTGCATGATGGCCGGACCGGAGAGCGCTTTGTCAATGAGGTGTTCATTGGGTATGTATACATGCTGAAACTGGCCCACCTGGTGGATGACAAGATGCATGCAAGGTCAACCGGACCCTATTCGCTCGTTACCCAGCAGCCGCTCGGTGGCAAGGCGCAGTTCGGCGGACAGCGTCTCGGAGAGATGGAGGTCTGGGCCCTGGAGGCCTACGGCGCCGCCAACACCCTGCAGGAGCTGCTGACCATCAAGTCCGATGACATGAATGGCCGCGTCAAGATATATGAGAGCATCGTAAAGGGTGAACCCTCGTCAAATGCCGGTATGCCGGAATCGTTTAATGTACTGGTGCAGGAGCTGCGCGGGCTTGCCCTGGATATGTCTATCTATGACTCCAAGGGCAAACAGGTACCGCTTACTGAGCGGGATGAGGAATTGATCAACAAGAAGGGAAGTCAGTTCTAGTTTATATATGGATATACCGGTTCTCAAGCTGGGAACCGGATGAGAGGCGTAGGAGACCATCGAATGAGAGAAATTCAGGATTTCGATAGCATAATGATACAATTGGCTTCACCCGAGCAGATCAGGGCCTGGTCGTACGGTGAGGTCAAGAAACCGGAAACCATCAACTACCGTACCCTCCGTCCGGAGAAGGACGGGCTGTTCTGTGAGAAGATCTTCGGTACGACCAAGGAGTGGGAGTGCTACTGCGGTAAGTTCAAGTCCATCCGGTACAAGGGCGTGATCTGCGATCGATGCGGTGTTGAAGTTACCCACTTCAAGGTGCGACGTGAGCGGATGGGGCACATTGAGCTTGCCTCCCCAGTTTCCCATATCTGGTACTATCGTTCAGTGCCTTCGAGAATGGGTCTGCTGCTTGACCTGACAATCGCTTCGCTGCGGTCGATTCTCTATTACGAAAAATACATTGTGACAAATCCCGGCGACACAGACCTCAAGGAGCGGCAGATGCTCTCCGAAGAGGAGTACTACGAAGCCCGTGAACGCTACGGAGAGAACTTTTCCGCAGGTATCGGGGCTGAAGCTGTCAGCACCCTGCTGGAGAACCTCGATCTTGAGGCCCTGTCGGCAGAGCTGCGGCTGAAGATGCTTGAAAAGGGTACCAAGGCCGATAAACGGCTCCTGAAACGGATCGAGGTCGTTGAGAACTTCCGTGATTCCGGGAATCGCCCGGAATGGATGATTCTCTCGGTAATTCCCGTTATTCCCCCCGAGCTGCGGCCGATGGTGCAGCTTGACGGCGGACGGTTTGCAACATCGGACCTCAATGATCTCTACCGACGGGTGATCAACAGGAACAACCGGCTGAAGCGGCTGATGTCGCTCAATGCCCCCGATATCATCATCCGGAATGAAAAGCGCATGCTGCAGGAGGCTGTGGATGCCCTGTTTGACAACTCGAAGAAGAAACGGGTTGTCAAGGGAGCGTCGAACAGACCGCTGAAATCCCTCTCCGACATGCTGAAAGGGAAGCAGGGACGTTTCAGGCAGAACCTGCTGGGCAAGCGGGTTGACTACTCAGGACGGTCGGTAATTGTTGTCGGACCGGAACTGCGGCTGCATCAGTGCGGACTGCCGGCCAAGATGGCCCTGGAACTCTATAAACCGTTCATCATGAAGAAACTGGTCCAGAAAGGGGTGGTCTACAACATCAAGAAGGCCAAGAGCCTTGTTGAGCAGGAGACCCAGGAGGTGTGGTCAATCCTTGATGAGGTGGTCAAGGAACACCCGGTGCTTCTCAACCGTGCTCCCACGCTGCACCGTCTCGGCATCCAGGCCTTCGAGCCTGTCCTGGTGGAGGGAAAAGCCATCAAGCTGCACCCCCTTGTCTGCCATGCCTACAACGCCGACTTCGACGGTGACCAGATGGCTGTCCATGTTCCGCTGACCCAGGCAGCCCAGATCGAGTGCTGGACACTGATGCTCTCAGCCAACAACCTGCTCAACCCGGCCAACGGCAAGCCAGTCGTATTCCCGTCCCAGGATATGGTACTTGGAATCAACTACCTGACCAGGGCTAAACCGGGGAGTGCCGGAGAGGGGAAATACTTCGATACCATGGAAGAGGTGCTGATGGCCCTTGATTTCAATGGGGTTGAGTACGGTTCGGTGATTCGTTACAAGCTGCCTACCGGTGAGATCATTGAGACGACACCCGGCAGGATCATTTTCAATGACGAGATGCCTGCCGAGATACCCTTCCAGAATGTGTGCTTCGGGGACAACGAGCTGCGTGACCTTGTTGGCGACACCCTCGCCAAGCTCAATGCCTCAACAGCGGTCAACATGCTTGACTCAATCAAGGATGTGGGCTTTCGCTATGCCACGCTGTTCGGAGCGACGATCGGTGTGTCGGACATCATCATCCCCGACGAGAAGCGGGAGATGGTCAATGGTGCCAATAACCAGGTCAGGACGATCCAGGACCAATACCTCCAGGGTCATATCACCCAGGAAGAGCGATACAACCGTGTCATCGAGGTATGGAGCAAGACCAACGAGGACCTTACCAATGTTCTCATGGAAAAGCTCAAGGTGGACAGGGGAGGATTCAATCCGGTCTACCTGATGGCTGATTCGGGAGCGAGGGGAAGCCGTACCCAGATACGTCAGCTTGCCGGCATGCGTGGTCTTATGGCCAAGCCCTCAGGGGATATCATCGAGCTGCCCATCCGGTCGAATTTCAAGGAGGGGCTGTCGATCATCGAGTTCTTCATCTCGACCAACGGAGCGAGAAAGGGACTTGCCGATACGGCCCTCAAGACGGCCGATGCCGGGTATCTTACCCGGCGTCTCGTCGATATTGCCCAGGATGTCGTCATCAACGAAGAGGACTGCGGCACCATCAACGGTATTGAGATACATGCCATCAAGGATGGAGAGGAAGTTGTTGAATCCCTCCGGGACCGTATTGCCGGACGGTTTACCCTGGAGCGGGTC
Source organism: uncultured Spirochaetales bacterium (assembly GCA_964605195.1). Lineage (GTDB taxonomy): Bacteria > Spirochaetota > Spirochaetia > JABMQR01 > JABMQR01 > CAZSBC01. The sequence goes on from CAZSBC010000084.1 coordinate 6,507, forward strand.
AAGCACCCGATTACCGGGGAGATCCTCATTGACGTGAACGAAGAGATTACCGATCAGATTGCACTCGATATCGAAGAGGCAGGGATAGAGTCCGTACGTATCAGGACCGTGCTTACCTGTGAAGCCAAGCATGGTGTCTGCCAGAAGTGCTACGGAAGAAACCTCGCTGCAAACAAAACCGTCGAGATCGGGGAGGCTGTCGGTATCATAGCCGCACAGTCCATCGGGCAGCCGGGAACGCAGCTAACGATGCGTACTTTCCATATCGGGGGGGCGGCTACCAAAACCAGCGAGGAGAACCGGATAACGCTCTCCTATCCCGTGCTGGTAGGGGATATAACCGGGAATACGGTTTCACTCTCCGATAATACCGTCCTGTTCACCAGGAAGGGATTCATCAATGTGGCCAAGATTCTCAGGAACCTGGATCGCTCAATGTTCAAGGAGTTGCAGGTTGAGGATGGTGAGAAGGTCGTTGCCGGAACCAAGCTTGGGGTATCCACGAAGAAAGAGGATATCTTCTCATCCGAAATTGCCTACGTGAGAATATTGGAAAAGCAGCTGCTGCTCGTTGCCCAGGACCAGCGCATTGAAGTACGTAACGGTTCCGAACTGCATGTGCAGCAGGATGAAATTGTTGAGGCAGGCGACACGATTGCAACGTTTGACCCCTTTTCCGAACCGATCATTGCCGAACAGGATGGAACTGTACGATTTGTCGACATCATGCTGGGAACAACGCTCAAGGAAGAGGTTAATGAAGAGACCGGAAATGTCGAGAAGAAGATCACCGAATACACCCTGGAGACGCTCCAGCCCCGGATTGAGATCATAGACGGGGAGGGCAATGAGCTGGCAACCTACTTCCTGCCCGGTTCCTCCTACCTCAATATTGAGGACGGGGCGAAGGTGAAGCGGGGACGTACTCTGGCGAAGCTGCTCAAGGAGAGTGTGAAGACCCGTGACATCACCGGTGGTCTGCCGAGGGTAGGCGAGCTCTTCGAGGCTCGCAGACCGAAGAGCAAGGCTGTCCTGGCCCAGGTCGACGGAGTGATCCATTTCAAGAATATTATCAAGGGCAAGCGGGTTATCAGCATCGAGGACGAGTATGGCGGTGAGTTCAGGCATCTTGTCCCCATGGGCAAGCACCTGCTGGTGCGTGACGGCGATTTCGTCGAAGCGGGGGAACGGTTGTGTGATGGTGCCATTGATCCGCATGATATCCTCGATATCCTCGGTGAGAACGAGCTGCAGTCATTTCTTGTGGACGAAGTCCAGGAGGTCTACCGGCTGCAGGGTGTTGATATCAACGACAAGCATATCGGTGTTATTGTCCGCCAGATGATGCGCAAGGTTGAGATAGTCACTGTCGGCGATACCGGGTTCATCTATGGACAGCAGGTTGATAAATACCGGTTCTATGAAGAGAACAACCGGGTACTCCGGGCCGGTGGCCAGGCTGCCGTAGCCCGACCGCTGCTGCTGGGTATTACTCGTGCATCACTGAGTATTGACTCATTTATATCTGCTGCATCGTTCCAGGAAACCACCAAAGTCTTGACAAATGCATCGATAGCTGGTAGTAGAGATGAACTGCGGGGGTTGAAGGAGAATGTCATTATCGGACATCTCATCCCTGCCGGCACGGGTATCAGGAAATACCGGAATATCGAGTTGAAGGATGATTCCTCATCGAATCTCGATGAATCCGTTCAGACTGCCATACAGGAGCGGAAGCGGGAGTTTGAGATGGCCGGTGTGCCTGACCTGGATTTTGAAGAGGGGCTGGAAGCGAACCTCCAGGAATCGGAATATGTATCTGATGGTGAAACCGAGGATGAGATTGAATAGCGGTTTCCATGCTGACATCAGGTGTTGTATATAGAGACCGGTCCCGCCGGATATGCGGGATCGCAAGAACGAAGAAAGGGAGTGTATCGAATAGATGCCAACGATTAATCAGTTAATTCGAAAGGGTCGCAAGGCCCAGATAAAGAAAACAACATCTCCAGCTTTGGAAAGCTGTCCCCAGAAGCGCGGGGTATGTACCCGGGTTATGACAGTTACTCCCAAGAAGCCGAATTCCGCCTTGAGAAAGGTTGCCCGTGTACGTCTGTCCAACGGGATTGAGGTTACGGCCTATATTCCCGGAATCGGTCACAATCTCCAGGAGCACTCTGTTGTGCTGCTGAGAGGAGGAAGAGTGAAAGACCTTCCGGGTGTCCGGTATCATATTGTCCGGGGGGCAAAAGATACCCTCGGAGTAGATGACAGGAAACAGGGTCGCTCGAAATACGGTGCGAAGAAGCCCAAGGCGTAGGAGATAGGGTATGTCAAGAAGAAAAGAAGCCCCGGTGAGGGAAGTGCTTCCCGATCCGCAGTATAACAGCAAGATAGTTGAAAAGTTCATCCGCCGCATGATGCTGGACGGTAAGAAGTCGATCAGTACAAAGATTATCTACGATGCCATGGCCATTCTTGGTGACAAGACCGGGGAGAAACCGCTGGATGTATTTCTCAAGGCGCTCGATAACGTAAAGCCCCTTGTAGAGGTTAAGTCTCGACGGGTTGGCGGATCCACTTACCAGGTGCCGGTTGAGGTGCGCGAATCACGTCGCGAAGCCCTCTCCATGCGCTGGATCATTGCAGCGGCCCGGAACAGAAACGGTAAATCCATGAGCGAAAAGCTCTCGGCTGAGTTGCTGGATGCCTTCAACTCCACCGGAACAGCCTTCAAGAAGAAGGAGGATACCCACCGGATGGCGGAAGCCAACAAGGCCTTCTCGCATTTCCGCTGGTAGGGTTTTCTGCCGGGAAATATGCCGGAACCGGACATTGCCGAGTGGGAACAGCGGGCAATGTCCGGTCAATATTGCGGAAATACTAAAAAAATCCGCGTTTATGCGATTCCCGCATTGACTAAAGTTTGAATACTGAATATATTCTGCAGGGTGCGACTCTGGGATCCCGGTATAGGATCCGGTCGCAGAGATGATTTTGGTCAGAGCCAAACCCATCATCCAGCTTGTTTGTGAGCATGTAATCGGGTGGTCAGGTGGTTCCGGACATGAGACATAGTACTCAATGCTACGTTATTCAGGAGAGTTAATTTCTTGCTGACTAACCTCTGGATCCTTATCTGAACCATTCTTTTTACACAAAAAATGCGTTTGCTGGATCTCGGTTAGTGGCAATAGAAGTTATTATAGAAACTTATATTTTTCTGTGATTTAGTCACAAGGAGGAACGGATGGCTAAAGAAAAATTTGCAAGGACGAAACCGCACATCAACGTCGGTACTATCGGACACGTAGACCATGGTAAGACTACTTTGACAGCAGCAATTACCATGCTCAGTGCAAGAAAGACTGGTGCTAAGGTCATGAACTATGACGACATTGACAATGCCCCAGAAGAGAAGGCACGTGGTATCACCATCAATACCCGGCACGTCGAGTATGAATCCGAAAAACGGCACTATGCCCATGTGGACTGCCCGGGGCATGCTGACTATATCAAGAACATGATTACCGGTGCTGCCCAGATGGACGGCGCTGTCATCGTAGTGGCCGCTACCGATGGTGCAATGGCTCAGACAAAAGAACATATCCTCCTTGCACGACAGGTAGGAGTTCCCGCACTGATCGTATTCATCAACAAAACTGACCAGGTCGATGATCCTGACCTGATTGAACTCGTTGAGGAAGAGATGCGTGACCTGCTGAACGAATATGAATTCCCCGGAGACGATACTCCGGTCATCAAGGGTTCGGCATTTGAAGCCATGGAAAATCCCGACGATCCCGAAAAGACCAAGTGCATCGATGAACTGCTTGATGCCATGGATACATTCTTCCCGCTGCCGGAACGTGCCGTTGACAAGACCTTCCTGATGCCTATCGAGGATATCTTCTCGATCCAGGGCCGTGGTACTGTTGTGACCGGAAGAATCGAGCGTGGTGTCGTCAAGGTCGGTGAAGAGGTTGAGATCGTAGGCATCCGTGATACCAGAAAGACAGTCTGTACCGGTGTCGAGATGTTCAACAAGCTGCTTGATGAAGGTCAGGCCGGTGACAATATTGGTGCACTGCTTCGTGGTGTGGACAAGAAGGAAGTTGTTCGCGGACAGGTGCTTGCAAAACCGGGATCCATTACCCCGCACGTCAAGTTTACCGGTACGGTATACGTACTGAGCAAGGACGAGGGTGGTC
>CAZSBC010000084.1:10727-14302 GCA_964605195.1 uncultured Spirochaetales bacterium
TACAGGCCGCAGTTCTACTTCAGAACAACTGATATCACCGGGACAGTGGTTCTGCCAGACGACAAGCAGATGGTAATGCCTGGGGATAACACCTCGATTTCCGTTGAGCTTATCAACCCGATCGCCATGGAGAAGGGCCTCCGGTTCGCTATCCGTGAAGGTGGTCGAACCGTAGCCAGTGGCCAGGTTGTTGATATCATCGAATAAGAGATTGATAACTGTCTTGCCTGCGTGTATGCGCAGGCAAGATGTGTGTTTGGAGGAATAATGGCCAACGATAGAATTCGAGTCAGACTGAGAGGTTTTGATGTGGAGCTTGTTGAACAGAGCTCTAAGGCAATTGTGCAGACTGTTGTTACTGCAGGAGCCAAGGTTTCAGGACCTGTCCCTCTCCCGACTCGTATCAATAAATACACAGTACTGCGATCACCGCATGTAAACAAGAAAGCTCGTGAACAGTTCGAGATGCGGACTCATAAGAGGTTGATCGACATTCTTGATCCTACATCAAAAGTAATGGATGCCCTAATGAAACTTGAGCTCCCTGCTGGTGTTGATGTAGAGATAAAGCAGTAGAAAATTACAGTTGAGGTAAGAGATGTTAGGGCTTATCGGCAAAAAAGTCGGAATGACGCAAGTGTTTGATGAGAGGGGTATACTCACTCCTGTAACGGTTATTAAAATCGAGAGCAATGTTGTGATTGCAGAAAGAACCGTTGAAAAAAATGGTTACAGCGCTTGTGTGCTCGGTGCTGGCGAGATCAAGGCCAGCCGGGTGACAAAGCCGTATGCCGGCCAATTTCCGGAGGGTGCTGACCCTGCCAGGCGAATCATCGAAATGAAGAGCTTCGATAAAGAGGTTGCCATTGGCGATGTGCTTGGTGTGGATGTATTCAAGGATATAGCGTTTGTGGATGTTGAGGGAACTTCGAAAGGAAAGGGGTTTCAGGGAGTCATGAAGCGGCACGGGTTCTCAGGAGGCCGTAAAACCCATGGTTCCAAGTTTCACAGAGGCTTAGGCGGTACCGGTATGGCGGCAACTCCATCCAGGGTCTTCAAGGGCACGAAAATGCCCGGCAGGATGGGTGATGTCAGAACTACAGTCCAGAATCTGCGGGTTGTCAGGGTGGATGAGGAAAAGAGTGTACTCATGGTTAAGGGTGCGGTTCCCGGTCCCAGGCAGAGCATGGTGATTGTAAAGAAAGCAAAGAAGAAGTAGAGGCTAGAGATGAAAGCAGAAGTCTTTTCTATACAGGGTGAAAAGATAAAAGATATCACACTCAATGATGAAGTCTTCAACAGGGAAGTCAGCGACGGTGCGATTTACTATGCCGTGAACAATGAACTGGCCAATCGCCGCGTGGGAACTGCCAGCACGAAGACTAGGGGTGAAGTGAACTACAGTAATGCAAAACCCTGGCGCCAGAAGGGAACCGGTCATGCCCGTTCCGGTGACAAGAAATCACCTGTCTGGGTAGGCGGAGGAACGATATTCGGACCGAAACCGAGAGATTACAGTTACAAACTTCCCAAAAAGATGAAACGACTGGCAATGAAATCACTGCTTTCCATGAAGGTTCGTGATGCCGAGATGAAGGTGGTAGAGGATTTTACCGTTGAGAGCGGTAAGACCAAAGATCTGGCACAGGTCCTCACCAACCTGGTAAGTGATCGCCAGCGGACCGTGATCATCCTCAAGGATGACGATGTAATGCTGCGCCGGGCCGGGAAGAACATTCCCTGGCTGCGGGTTCTTTCCTATAACCGGTTGTCAGCAAAGGAGCTGCTCTATGGAAGGAATGTCCTGGTCATGGAGACTGCTGCAGCAAATCTGAACGATTTTTACGGGAACACATAAGGGGTCGAACGTGAGAGCTGATCAAGTAATTTTAGAACCTGTTCTGACTGAGAAGTCGAACATAATGCGAGAAAGAGAACAAAAGAAATACACCTTCAAGATCGATCCCAGAGCCAACAAACTTCAGGTGATGGAGGCTGTTGAAGAGCTCTTTTCAGTCAAGCCGGTCAAGTGCAACATACTATCAGTGACCGGCAAGCCGAAACAGACTAGAACTCGGTCCGGTTTTCGATACGGTACAACAACTCCCTGGAAAAAGGCCATTGTGACGCTTGCCCCCGGGGATTCGATTTCGATGATTGAAGGCGTCTAGGAGGGGATTGCATGGGCGTGAAGAAGTATAATCCAAGGACCCCGAGTCTTCGGTACAAAACAACCCTCACATTTGATGAGATTACGACCAACGAGAGCGAGAAATCGCTTGTCAAGGGCATGAGCAAGAATGCCGGTCGCGGCGCAGGCGGACGGATAAGCGTTCGGCGGCGTGGCGGCGGACACAAGCGGAAGTACCGCGTGATCGATTTCAAGCGTGACAAATATGATATACCCGGAACGGTGAAGAGCATTGAGTACGATCCGAACAGGAGTGCCAATATTGCGCTGGTCGCCTATGTGGATGGTGAGAAGCGCTATATTCTTGCGCCCCGGACACTGACTGTCGGGACGAAGGTCCTAAGCGGCGCTCAGGTGCCCCTGACAGTGGGCAACACGCTTCCGCTGAAGAACATTCCGCTCGGTATGACGGTCCACAATGTGGAGCTGCAGCTCGGAAAGGGCGGTCAGCTGGTTCGTTCAGCCGGTCTCGGAGCTGTGCTTGTGGCTAAGGAAGGCGATTACGTCACCCTCCGGTTGCCCTCCGGTGAGATGCGGATGGTTTTCGGCGAATGTCATGCAACCCTTGGTGCTCTGGGCAATGAAGACCATATGAACATAAATATCGGGAAAGCCGGCCGGTCCCGCTGGCTTGGCAAGCGGCCGAAGGTACGTGGAGTTGTCATGAACCCGGTGGATCATCCTCATGGTGGTGGTGAAGGCCGGACATCCGGAGGTCGTCATCCTGTGTCTCCCTGGGGACAGCCTACCAAGGGATACAAGACAAGAAAGAAGAAGAAACCTTCGGGCAAGTTTATTGTCAAGAAAAGAAAATAAGAGTTATCAGTAGGAGCGTATAGTGGCTAGGTCAATAAAAAAAGGTCCTTTTATCGAAAAGAAACTCTATAAAAGGGTTCTTGAAGCTAACAAGTCGGGGCAGAAACCCATGATCAAAACATATTCCCGCTGCTCGACAATTATTCCTGAGATGGTTGGGTTCACCATATCTGTCTATAACGGGAAGACGTGGGTTCCGGTATATGTCACGGAAAACCTTGTCGGTCATAAGCTGGGAGAGTTCTCCCCGACCAGGTTTTATCGTGGACATGCAAAATCTGATAAGAAGCTGAAAAGGTAAGTGGGTGTTGTGATGGAAGCTAAGAAAGGATATAAGGCCGTCGCTAAGTACTTGATGGTTTCTCCCTCCAAGGTAAGACCTGTAGCGGATCTTGTCCGGAGGAAGAACTATGCCGAGGCTGTGGCAATACTGGAAGCGATGCCGCAAAAAGGTGCTGCAATGCTGAACAAGGTAATCAAATCCGCAGCAGCCAATGCGCTTGTACAGAATAAGAATCTTGATGAGGAGATGCTCTTTCTCAAAGAGGTACGTATAGATGAGGGGCCG
>CAZSBC010000085.1:0-14184 GCA_964605195.1 uncultured Spirochaetales bacterium
AATATATATGTTCCGGATAATATTTTCAATCGCTATTGGCAATTAGGGTCGTTAATGTTGCCATACAGAACCCTCATGGAGTGTAACGAAGCGTGGCTATTCTATCCTGCATCGGCGATCTGTGGTCCGAGCGGAGGCAGGTCGCTGAAGCTGTCAATCCTGCGGTACGATCCAGTGCGCTGCAGGTAGCGCTCATGCTCCCCGATACCGACAATTACTGCATCATACACTCCCCGATTCACCCTGGCAATCATCCCTTCCCGCGCTACAGCGGGTGCATCGGAACGTATAAGCGCCGGGAGAGCAAAGCACCACAGTGTGTAGGAGGTAAGCAGCAGGGTACCGGGGAATCCCAAGCGAAAGCGGAGAAGATCAAGGTGTTCGGGCCTGCTCGGCTTCCCAGGAGGAAAGAGCAGCAGTTCCTCACTATCCGCATGCCTCTTCATCCTCTCCGCCGTTGCCGGCAGCGATGGCGGTGAGAGAGGTATTTCCCGTAACTCCCGCATAATATCGGTCCAGGAAGGGACCTCAGCTATCTCATCATGCTCATCGAAGACTGTCATCGCAATCAGGCGCTCCATCCGGGCAGTGTTGAACCGGATGAGATGCAGCGTCTCTGTCTCCGCAAAGGCCTTGCGGTACCAGCACCGCTCAGCAGGATAATCCCTACATATATCCGACTGCTCCGGAGTGTTGTGAATGATGCACATGCCGGAAGGTTGATGCAGATGTGCACAGGTGGCATGATAGAAGAGTTTCCACTCCCCGTTATCCTTGAGGGTCGGTACCATCCCCTCAAACCAGCAGAGCTCAGCCAGCAGCAGCATATCTTTACGCGTCTCGACCCGCAGCTCACAGAGCGGCAGGAATGAGCAGCAGTAGGTGTCACATGTTGAACATGGAGAGGAGACCCAGTCAGGTGCATCAAAATTGATTATCGTCTGTTTCATACCATCCCTGTCACATGCAGCTCACGACTCCGTATGTACTGCACCTGTATTCTGAAGATCAAATACAAAGATCATATATAGCTTGTCTCGTCTGTTGTCAAGTGGTTGCACGTAACTCACCATTAAAGTTCACTCATTACGCTGTTCGTAAGATTACTTCCAATCGCTATTGACAATCAAAGCTGCCAGTGGTTAGCTTTCATAAATGAAGAAATTTGTCATTCCTGGTATCATCAGAAGATTCTCTGAACGTTTCCATGCCAACGGCTTCCGGCTCTTCATAGTCGGCGGGGCTGTCAGGGACTACTATGCCGGCAAAAGAAGCACCGATTACGACTTTGCCACCGATGCCCTGCCCCGGGATGTCCAGCGCATTTTCCGTCGTACAATTCCCACCGGCATCGAGCACGGTACGGTAACGGTTCTCTTCGGGAAACATGCCTTCGAGGTGACGACATTCAGAAGTGACGGGACCTATTCAGACGCGCGCCACCCGGATGAGGTGACCTTTGCCGGATCGATCCATGAAGACCTGGCAAGGAGAGATTTCACCATCAACGCCCTGGCAGTGGATACCTTCAACGGTGAGCTGATTGATGCCTTCGACGGACTCGCTGACCTGCGACAGAAGATCATCCGTGCGATCGGCACTCCCGATGACCGTTTCCGGGAAGACAGCCTGCGAATGCTGCGGGCCTTCAGGTTTGCCGCCCAGCATGACCTGACCATAGAACCGAACACCCTTACCGGAATCAGCGCCCATGCTGCAGCAATCCAGCACGTCTCAGCCGAGCGAATCAGAGAAGAGCTAAACAAGATACTTACCGCACCGGCTCCCTCAGCCACCCTATTCTCAATGCAGAAAGCCGGAATACTCAACCGGCTGCTGCCGGAACTCACTGCCTGCATAGATGTAGGCGTGAAGGGCCCCCATCGCATTGATACCTTCACGCATCTCTGCCGCTGCTGTGACTATGTTCCCCGAGAGAATCTCACCGTCCGCTGGGCTGCCCTTCTCCATGACATCGGAAAGCCGGGCACAGCTGAAGTCGCAGAGAGCGGTGAACTGCAGTTCCACCGGCATGAGCAGCTCTCCGCGAAGCTCTCTGATGCCGTGCTCGCCCGCCTGAAAGCTCCCAATGCCCTGAGAAAGTCCGTGGTTCATCTTATTCGCCACCACATGTTCAACTATACTCCCGAGTGGTCTGATGCCGCTGTAAGGCGCTTCATACACCGTATCGGTGTCGGATACTATGCTGATATCATCACCCTGCGCATTGCCGATATACAGGGCTCGGTGCTTCGGGGTCATCTGATTGATACCAGCCTGATTGAGCTGATGGAGCGTGTAAAGACCGTTCTCGCCGCTGGCGAGGTGCTGAGCATCAGGGATCTGCAGGTGAATGGGAATGACCTGATAGAACTTGGAATACCAAAGGGACCGGCTATTGGGTTATTGCTGGAGCTGCTTCTTGAGGCCGTTCTGGATGACCAGAGTCTGAATACCACAGAGACGCTGCTGCCCATGGCACGCTCGATGTACCACACCTATCATCTTGACTGATCATTCCTCGGGAGGAGAAATAGCATTGTAGGCTATTCCGGCAGCTGCCTGTTCAGCCTCTTTCTTGTTGCGTCCCTTACCCGGTCCGTATTGTTCGTCTCCGATGACCACCTCCACCCAGAAGACGCGGTTATGGTCAGGACCGGTTCGCTTGACAACCTGGTAACGTGGATAGGATTTATACTGCTTCTGCACATACTCCTGCAACAGCGTCTTGTAATCCTTCTTGTGCCGGTTATCCAGGACTTTCTGTATCTCGGGAGCAAGATTCTGGATCACAAACGGATAGACTGCCTTCAAGCCTGAATCAAGGTAATAGGCTCCGATTATCGCCTCCATACAGTCGGCAAGTATGGCCTTCTTGTTCCTCCCCCCTGAGTACTCTTCACCCTTACCTATGAGAATATAGTTGTCGACTTTGAGTGCCTTTGCAATCCGGGAGAGCGAGTCTTCGCTGACGACGAATGACTTGATTCTTGCGTAATCGCCTTCATCCATCTCAGGAAGGTGAGTATAGAGGTACTCACTGACAATCATCCCGAGAATGCTGTCACCGAGGAATTCCAACTTCTCATTGTTGTCTGTAGTGCTGTTTTCGTTTGCATAGGAGCGGTGGGAGAAGGCAAGGTTCAGCAGGGGCAGTTTCTTGAATTTGATCTGTACATGCTTCTCAAACAACAACAGCTCGCGTCTACGCTCAGAAGTTATATCCGGGTATGACGCAAGCTGTTTACTTGGTGAAAATGTCATGTTGCAGAAGAATTACATCTGTGATTTTAGGTAATCAACAGCATCCTTGACAGTCTCAAATTCATTCGCTTTTTCGTCGGGAATGGTAATCCCCATCTCTTCTTCAATAGCATAGACCAGCTCGTATGTATCGAGGCTGTCAGCTCCGAGATCTTTTCTGAAGGAAGATTCCAGTTCAATGGTATCTTCATCAATTTCGAGCTTTTCCGCTATCAAAGATTTCATCTTTACAAAAAGGTCATCCATACTCAATCTCCTTCTCTGTGATTAACCAATATCTTCAAGGTTCAACACCTGCTGTCCGCGGTAAAAACCACATTTTGGACAAACACGATGGGGAAGCACCTTGTTTCCACACGTACCGCACTCAACCAATTTAGGGGCCGTCAGTTTCATATTGATCGATCTTCTTCCGCGAGATTTTGCTTTAGAAGTTTTATATTTTGGAACTGCCATTTTTTTACCTCTTGTATTATATATCAGTCAAACGACATTACCGCAATAGGGAATTTATGTCAACTATGTATCTTTGTAATTAGTAGATCTGCAACAATTTGCGGTACCATTTTCGAAACATCCGCACCATAGTAGGCCATCTCCTTGATAGCCGAAGAGCGCAGGACAAAAAACTGGGGATCTGTAGGCATGAAGAATATCTCCAGGTCTGGATTGAGCTGCTTGTTTGTCATCGCAAGCTCAAACTCATACCCGAAATCGACCAGCGCACGGACACCCCGTATCATGACCGCTACCTCATGTTCCCTGGCAAAATCGACAACCATCCTGTCCCAGATGCGCACTTCCACATTGGGATAGTTTATCAGCAGCTTTCTCAACACTGATGCCCGTTCCTCGGCAGTGAACAGGCACTGCTTGCTTGCGTTGTTGGCAACAATGACATAGAGCTGGTCAAAAATACCTGCAGCCCGCTCAATAAGATTCAGGTGCCCGTTAGTGGGAGGATCAAAAGTTCCCGGCAGCATGGCTCTCATCGTAAACTCCTCGTCAACCGATCATACCCGTGCGGTTCGTTTGCGTGAGGCGACCATCTTCTTCACTTCGCTGCGCACTTTCTCCTCTTCGTATGATATACGCCTGATGATCTCAAAACCGCCCGAATAGTTCTTCTTCTTGTACTCAATTACCGCAAACTCCCCATGACCGATATAACTAACCTTCTGCCCCGGGGCCAGCGTCTCCTCTTCAGAGATCTTCCGAAGCACACAGTCAAAGTGTGAAAACTGATCCGGCTGGGGACCACCGATGGCCTGTGAGACGGAATCGATGGGCTTTTCACATAAGGAGCAGATAACAGCAGGCAGCTTGCTGCGTTTTTTATTTCGCGGCCTCCTTCCCTGCTTCCAGTTACGGCTCTTCTTCTGTGATTGCTGATTATCGCTGCTCTTTTCGGGAAGTTGCTGCTGAGAATCCAAAATCTCCGCTCCTCTCTCCTGTACCGCTCTCTCTGACTTACAGAATCAGCATGCAGCGGAACATCTCTGTACTAGATCTGCAAGAGTGCAGGATGCACCAAGAAAAAGGCGGAAAGCACCTTTCCGCCCTCTATAGATACTCATGCTACTTTGCAGCAGTATTGCTCTTCTTCTTGATGAGTTCCCGCACTTTCGCCGATTTTCCCACACGGTCACGAATATAATAGAGCTTGGCACGACGTACCCGGCCTCTCCGCACTACTTCGATACGCTCTACTCTCGGTGAGTGTATGGGAAATACACGCTCTACCCCGACACCATACGACATCTTGCGGATCGTGACAGTCTTGCGAATACCTGCATTCTTGACAGCAATAACAAGCCCTTCAAAGATCTGCACCCGTTCAGTCTGTCCTTCAACGATCTTGAAGTAGACCTTGACCGTATCGCCGATATGAAAATTTTCGGCACTCTCTTTCAGCTGTTCAGCTTCAATAGCTTTAATGACATCCATATTCATCCTCTCTTCTTATTCAGAACCTTTTTTCAGCTCTCTCAGTATCTCAAGTATTGTATCATCCCGATCAATGTGTCTGATAAGATCGGGACGCATCTTCAGGGTCTTCTCCACCCGCCTGTATAGCCGCCAGCGGTTGATGGCAGCATGATTGCCGGACAGCAGAATGTCAGGGACTGTCATGCCCTGATACTCATACGGCCGTGTATAGTGCGGATATTCCAGGAGATTACTGCTGAAGCTCTCCTCCAGCAGTGACTCTTCACTGATCACTCCGTCAATCAGCCGATATACGGCATCAATGATCACCAGGGTCGCAACTTCTCCTGAGGAAATTACATAGTCCCCGATACAAATCTCTTCGTCAACATAACGATCTATGATTCTTTGGTCAATCCCCTCGTATCTTCCGCAAATGAAAATAAGCTCATTTTCCCCTGCCAGATCGGCTGCATACCGCTGGGTAAGGGGTTTACCCGACGGTGTCGGGTAGATCACCCGCTTATCGGCAGCTGCGACTGATTCAAGAGCACGCCCAAGCGGTTCAGCCTTCAATACCATCCCCGCTCCGCCCCCGTAGGGTGCGTCATCACAGGTTTTGTGCCGATCTTCGGCAAAATCCCTGAAATTGACAGTTTCAACCGTTATGATACCGCTCTCAATCGACTTTGCCATGATGGAGCTGGAAAAGAACCCCTGTAGAATTTCCGGAAACAGGGTGAGCACCGTTATCTTCATGTCAGAAGCCGTTCATCCAGCAGCACAATGCGCTTTTCTGCGATATCAACATCACCGATATACTCCTTCATGAAGGGTATCAGCCGTATTCCGTCATCCACTGAAATCTCGAGCAGGGGGGCCTGAGTTCCTTCAATGATTGAAGTCACCGAACCTACTCTGTGTCCGCCCGCAAACAGCTCACAGCCAACGATTTCTGCAGCATAAAACTCCTGCTCACCAAGCTCCGCTGCCTTCTCACGGGGAATCCAGATCTCCCAACCGCTGTACTGCTTCCCTGTCTCCGGTGAATCTATGACAGCAAACTTCACCAGCAGATCCCTTCCGCGCCATTGGGCATCCTCTATTGCAGTTGTGACACGGGAAGACCCCTTTCTGAGCAAGACTGAGTCCAGACGCAGAAAAGCCTCGGTATCATCAGAAAAAAGGGATACCTTCACATATCCTCTGATACCGTGCGATGTCCTGATTACTCCCGTTGCCAGATAGTCATCCATCAATCCAGAATTTCCAGCACTACCCGCTTACCGGTTTTTGTCGATGATGCGCTCAGTATTGTCCGTACAGCCTTGGCAATGCGGCCATGCTTTCCGATAACCTTGCCAACATCATCCGGGGATACCTTGAGTTCAAGTATAGTGGACTTCTCTCCCTCGATCATGTGTACTTCCACACCATCCGGATCGTCAACCAGTGACTTGGCAATATATTCTACGAGATCCTTTTCCATGTATCTGTTCTCCCGATTATCAGCTACTCAGACTGCTTTCTGTCGAAGGTAATTCCGCTCTTGTTGAGAACTTTCCGTACAGTCTCTGTCGGCTGGGCGCCCTTAGCAATCCACTCCCTGATCCTGTCGGTATCAAGACGGGTCTGCTCCCCTTCCTGTTCAACCGGATGGTAAATGCCGACTTCTTCAATGGTTCTACCGTCTCTTGGTGCTCTTGAATCAACAACTACCAATCTGTAATAGGGTCTTTTTTTAGCTCCGAACCGTTTCAACCTGATTTTAACACTCACTTGTGCCTCCTGAATTTCAACTTACATGCCCAACTGTTTGAGCATTGACGCCTGGTATTTTTTATTTTTCGCGAACTTCTTCATGGTGGTCCGCATTTTATCAAACTTCTTCAGCAATCGGTTCACATCGTATACCGATGTGCCGCTGCCCCTTGCTATCCGCTTCCTCCGTGACGGACCGATGATTCTGAAATTATCCTTCTCGACCCTTGTCATCGATTGGATTATCGCCTGCTCACGCTTGATCTCATCACGATTGATATCATCTTCGCTGATATTTCCCTTGGCTCCGGGAATCATCTCAACAAGTGACTCCAGCGGTCCCATTTTATTCATTCTCTGCAATTGGTCAAGGTAGTCCTGCAGGCTGAAGGTGGCCGAGGACATCTTTTTCTGGATTTTCTCCGCTTCCTCGAGATCCATACTCTCCTGGGCTTTTTCAACCAGGGAGACAACGTCGCCCATACCGAGGATTCTCGTCGCTATCCGCTCAGGATAGAATGCATCCAGATCTGAGGGCTTCTCACCCACACCGATGAATTTTATCGGCTTTCCGACAACCGATCGTATGGATAGCGCAGCCCCACCGCGGGTATCTGAATCAAACTTGCTGAGGATCACACCTGATATACCTACCCGCTGCTCAAACTCCTTCGCTATGGTTACTGCATTCTGCCCGGTCATCGAATCGGCCACGAAGAGCGTCTCATCGGGTTCAGCAATCTTGTAGATACCGGAGATCTCATCCATCATGGCTTCATCAAGATGCATCCGGCCGGATGTGTCCACAATTACCGTGTTGTACTGCTGCCTGCGGGCATACTTCAGAGCGGCTGCCACCACCTTGCGGGGATCCTTGAGGGATCGATCGGTAAACACTTCAACAGCAATCTGCTGTCCAAGTATCTCAAGCTGATCGATGGCTGCAGGTCGAACCAGGTCTGCAGCCACAAGAAGGGGTCGCCGCCCCTCCTTCTTGAGGGTAAAGGCCAGTTTTGCGGCAGTGGTGGTTTTCCCCGATCCCTGCAGTCCCATCATGAGGATTGTGGATACGGTATCGGGGCCTTTGAGCTCCAGCCCAGCGCGTTCATCACCGAGCAGCTGGACGATGCGATCATGAATGATCTTGATGAACTGCTGCCCTGGATCAACGGCCTTCAGCACCTTTTCGCCGCGGGCATCCTCGAGAGTCCTGTTGATGAAGCGGCGGACAACCCTGAGATTGACATCTGCCTCAAGCAGGGCAATCTTGATCTCCTCTACCGCATCCTGGACATTCTTCTCCGTGATCTTGCCCTTACCGGAAACCTGTCTGATGATATCGGAAAATTTATGTGAAATGCTGTCGAACATGTTATTCCTTCAGTCGTTCCTTAATCTGTCCCATCGATAACTACCGTAAAGACTTATACCGCATTACCACAACCGATGTCAACCATTTGCGGCAATCGAGGGATCGCTATCGATGTCCTGGATCTTGTAGCTCACAGCCTTGGAGACTCCTGGCTCCTCCATCGTAACCCCCAGAAGCGTTTTTGAACCAAGTACTGTTTTCTTGTTGTGTGTAATGATGATGAACTGTGAATCCTCGCTGAATTCCTGCAACACATTGAGGAAGTGACCGATATTGGCATCATCAAGGGCAGCATCAATCTCATCCAGGATACAGAACGGAGAGGGTTTCACCATATAGGTTGCAAAGAGCAGCGCAACGGCCGTAAGCGATCGCTCTCCTCCGGAGAGCAGCGATATCTTCTCCAGCTTCTTTCCCGGAGGCTGGGCAAGGATATCAATACCGGTATTGAGGAGATCGTCCGGGTCAACCAGCTTCAGTTCTGCCCGGCCGCCCCCGAAAAGCCGTCTGAACATGGTATGGAAATTCACCTTCAGTTTGGCATAGCAGCTGGCAAACAGCTCCTCAGATTTTGCCGTTATCTCCTCAGTGATCTTTAGGAGATCATTCTTGGCACGGCTAAGATCATCTATCTGCCTGGTAAGGAAGTCATACCTCTCCTTCACCTCCTTGAACTCCTCGGCAGCCATATGGTTGATGTATCCGAGGTTCTGCAGGGCAACTTTCTCGCTCTTCAGCTGCCTGCGAATCTCCTGGATGTCATCGCGAACCTCGAAGGCGCTGGTATCGAACTCCTTCAGGCTGCGGGAATAGGTATCTTCAAAGGTGTCGTACACGAAGGACATTTCATGCTCCACAGCCTCGCGTTCGGCCCGAATACGTTCCATGGAGTTCTGAATGCCCGTCAGGGTACTGTACTTGGCATTGACTGTCTGCCGCTGAGCCTGCACAATCTGGTTCTTCCTCTCAATCTCTTCAATGATCTCCTTCATGCTGCCGTGCAGCTGCACTGTCTCTTCGATCACTTCCGAGAGTTCACCTTCAGTGCGGGCTATCCGTTCCTTAGTCTCGCCTATCCGCTCCTGGGACACCCCAACATCCCGGTTGCTGTCCTCGAGAAGCAGCTCCTGCTCCTGCACCGACCGCTTGAGATTGTTTATCAGGGAAAGCAAGCTCTCTGCCCGTCCCTTCATGTCAGCCTGGGATATCTTGAGATTTTCCAGTGTCTGACGGTATTCAGCCATCTTCAGATTGAGAGATCTGTTTGCCTCGCGCAAATCCCGGATTTCACTGTTCATGCGCTTCACATCATCAATCGAAGCATTCAATACCGAATCATTCTCCCGCTTGCGGGTAATGATTCCCTGGGGTGCAAGAAACTCATCAAGAAAGGAGGGCGTCATATCAATGTAGGAATCCAGCAGGCGGGCGGCAGCTTTCATCTCATCACAGTTGTGTTCCAAAGTATCCACCAGATCACCGATATAGCGTTTTATCGATCCTGAGCCACCTGAAAGAGTCTTCAGCATATCACGGGCAATAAGAACCTTGCTGCTGAAATCACTGACAATCATCTTGAGCTGCTGTCGCAGTTCACCCTCAATTCTCTGCCGATCACGATAGGAGTAGCCAGATTCACGCAGTTTGGCATCAAGCTCAACCACGATGGCATCCGTGAGACTCTGCAGCTCTTCCCGGAGATCCTGCTGTCGCTCCTCCTCGGAAGCAATGGAGTGTTCAAGGGTCACTATTGCGGCATCGTTATTGACAATCCGCTCCCCTGCACTTCTGATATTGCTCTCAAAGGTTATTATTTCCTGTGATATCTGCTCAAGCTCCTCTACCAGCTGGCGCTTGCTCTCTTCCTTGTAGATTATTTCATGTTCATCGCGGTCAATGCGCTCCTGGATACTGCGGCCCCGGTCTTCTGCTTCATGTATGGCTTTCCTGAAATCGTTGAGACGGTCTGTCAGGAGCGCAATCTGATTCTCCTTGCTGATTTTCATCTCTTCCAGCCGGTGGATCCGGGTCTGCATATCAATACGCTGTTTTGAGAGCAGGTTGATCTCATCCAGACTCTCTTCAAGGTTCTCATTGGTGGAATCGATAAACTGCTTTATCTCATTGTACTCTTTTTCCAGCTCTTCAAGCTGATCCATCCTGGCACGGTACTTCTCAACAAGTTCACGAATCCTCGTCAGCTGCACCTCCACTTCCAGGGAGAATACCTTCTCCTGCAGCAGCCGTGACTGCTCGGCCTTCTCAGCCTGAACTTTCCGGGATTCATAGGTCTTGCGCACCTCTCTTACGATATTCTCTACCTGGAAAATATTCTCATCGGTCTTCTTGAGCTTACGTTCGGCTTCGGCACTCTTCTGCTTGTAACGGGTTATCCCGGCAGCCTCCTCAAAGATATAGCGCCGGTCCTCCGGTTTATGCGAAAGGATCTGATCAATTTTACCCTGTTCAAGGATTGAATATGCTGATTTACCGATACCAGTGTCGTAAAAGAGCTCCCGGATCTCCTTGAGACGGGCCGGGGTGCTGTTGATAAAGTACTCATTCTCACCACCACGGTAGATCCTGCGCTTAATCTCTATCTCCGGAAGATCCAGCGGAAGTCGGTTCTCCTCGTTGGCTATCGTCAGCGTCACTTCTGCCACATTGAGTGCCTTACGCTGCTCGGTGCCGTTGAAGATGATATCCTCCATCTTGCCGGCTCTCAGTGAGCGCATAGCCTGTTCCCCAAGCACCCATTTGATACTGTCGACCACATTGCTCTTCCCGCAGCCATTGGGACCGAGCAGAGAGATGATACCATCGGAAAAATCAAGTGTTACCCTGTCTGCAAATGACTTGAACCCAAATAATTCTACCTGTTTTAAAAACATCTCTCAGTTCCTGTCTCGTATCGGTGCATTCATGCGTAACGAAAATATAACATGGTACGTTGACAATATTCAATGAATCTCACACTCTGGAATTGGTTAATATGCCGAATTACTCTATACTGATACTGTTATGCAATATATCTGTGGAATCGACGAAGCCGGACGTGGTCCTCTGGCAGGCCCGGTCACTGCAGCAGCAGTGATCCTGCCTGATTCATTTCCCATTGAAATCCTTGCTGATTCAAAAAAACTCTCAAAAACCAGGCGGGAAACTGCCGAGACAGTCATCCATGACCTAGCACTGGCCTGGAGTGTTGCCTGGGTATCTTCGGGTACGATAGATGCCATCAATATACACAAGGCCGCCCTGCTGGCAATGCGCCGGGCTTACTATGGCCTGCCGGAAAACTTCCGCAGCAGCAGTGAGGTGGTCGTGGACGGTAAATATGTACCTGATGTCCCGGTCCCTGCAGCTGCCATCATCCGGGGAGACAGCCTGGTGCATGAGATCATGGCTGCCTCTATCCTTGCCAAGTGTGCCCGGGACCGCTGGATGGTCAGGATATCTGAACGCTATCCCGAATGGGGGTTTGACAGGCACAAGGGCTACCCCACCAGAAGGCACCGTGAGACCTGCCAGCGGTTACCGCTTACTCCGATCCATCGGAAAAGCTTTACGGTTTCTTCTTGATAAAATCAAGGGCCTTCTGAAATTCAGTGACAAAATTCTGCAGATCCTCTTCAAAGACCACGA
The DNA here is from genome assembly GCA_964605195.1 of uncultured Spirochaetales bacterium. GTDB lineage: Bacteria > Spirochaetota > Spirochaetia > JABMQR01 > JABMQR01 > CAZSBC01. The sequence goes on from CAZSBC010000085.1 coordinate 11,972, forward strand.
TGGATTGCCGCTCAAACCCCTCAGAGCTGTTCTTCTTGCTCTCCACCAGGTTGAGAAAGAGATCACCGAATCGGTTCTCCTTGATATTGAAAAAGTATGTCCTCTTGTCAGTATTAAGCTTTGTTGAAAAGATTTCCCCGCGAACGCCCATTGTACATCACCTCACCAGTTCTATGGCTATAATTACTCTCTCTTGTAGGTATTATATTGTTTACTCGAATTATTCAAGGTGCTGCCGGTAGCTTCGTGAAGATATGAGCTTACTGAGAGAACTTACGGCAGACACCCTTGACCCTTTACCATTTTTTTATTATATATTAACTGCATTCACGTAGAGATGCGTGCTTGTATTTAAGCGTCTGTGGTATAGTGGTATTACCTCAGCCTTCCAAGCTGAAGAGGCGGGTTCGATTCCCGTCGGACGCTCATCCCGCAGTAAAACCCGGCACATCTGCCGGGTTTTTTTGTTAGTCTCCAGACCCTCACCTGCGTAATGCAAGCGTAATGCCGTTATCTTCCGAATATTTCCTGAAGATAGCTGTCGCATGCCCGGCACGCTCTTTTTGCATCGGTATTTCTGCAGATTGCCGAACCTGATGCATCAACTGTTCCAAATCGCTTAGGGGTATCAAGGTAACAGCCAGGCAATAGAAGTTCTTCTTCCTGCCATCGTTATACTCTGCAAGCAGTATGCGGAGGATGGCCATCTTTGCCACTATCATCTCCTGAAAAGCATCTGCTCCGGTATCTCTCAAGATGGTAAAGTCATCAAGCACATGCTTGTAAGTGATAAATGAGTCTTTTTCACTGACTGCCTGATATTTCCCGCAGGGATACTCTGAGCACTCAACACAGTACTCGACACCATCATGCCGCCTGTTACAGCTTATTACCGCACAGCTCGGATGCCTCCTGTGAAACTCTTGACCACCACAACCGGGACATGCGGAAGTACTTTGGGTGTTGAAGTGCGGACACAACCCGCAGGCAAGACCGCATAACGAAAAGTATGGGAAAACCCTTCTGTACTCGCTAATAAGATAACTCCTTATCTTGGGATATATTTGCATCAGGGCACAGGGACATACTTGGTATACGGTGAAATAGAGCGCATCCGATGATATTCAATCAGCTGAAACAGCAGCAATTTTCCGAAAGCAGACACCTACTCGGACTTCGCTTCCTGCTTCCTCTGAATGAACTCCCTTTCAGCAGTCCGCTCTTCAGCTTTCATGCGCCGTTTTTCAGCCTTTTCCTGACCCTTCATCTGTCGGTATGTAACTTTCAGCTCAGCTTTCACAGCTTCTATTTCCAACTCTAGCGCCGATCTCGCTTCACCTTCCGCAGTAGGAATCCGGGCTTTCAGACCGGCAATTTTCTCATTCATCTCCTGTTTGTAGCGGTCTGAGGGAGCAAGGACCTTGACCTCTTTACTGCGCTTGTTGCGGTAGATATCAAGCAGCACGGCACCGATTACGACTACACCGGTAAAGAATGTCTGGTAATGTGCCTGCAGGTCCATGGAAGGCAACCCGGTTCGCAGGACACTCATAATGAACACACCGATCATTGATCCGAAAATGGTACCCACTCCACCAGAGAGCGACGTTCCTCCGATAACAGCTCCGGCAATTGCATAGAGTTCAAATCCCTGCCCCTGGGCCGGCATGACCGTCGTATATACTGCTGCAAATGCGATACCACCGATACCGGCGAGGAATCCGCTGACTATATAGGCGGACATCTCCCATTTATCAACATTGACTCCTGACAGCCTGGCAGCCTCCTTGTTGCTGCCTACAGCAAAGATGTAGCGGCCCATCTTTGTTTTTGTCAATATGAAATGGGTGATAATCGCCAGCCCGAACAGGACTATGGCACCGGTGGGGATTGAGGTGTAATCCTCGTTGATCACCTTGAAAATACCCTTGAACCAGCCGTCAGCTTCAGCCCGAGGCGGGAACGTGGCACTGCGCACATTGGCTACGATGGAACCGGCTCCCATTGATATCATCATGGTACCGAGGGTTGCGATAAACGGAGGAAGCTTCAGCTTCGAGACCAGCAGCCCGTTGAAAATACCGAAAGCAGTGGCAACGGCAATTATCAGCAGCAGAGAGAGCCACATGGGCCAACCCCAAGTCTTGTATGCTGTCCCGCCTGTTATAGCGGCACACATCATCACGGTGCCCACGGAAAGGTCAATCCCCCCG
>CAZSBC010000086.1:0-14153 GCA_964605195.1 uncultured Spirochaetales bacterium
GAGCTTTTCTGTTCCATGGCGATGACATCTACAAGCCGGTATCGGTGCTCAGCGGCGGTGAAAAGAGCCGCTTATCCCTGCTGAAACTCCTCCTTGCCCCCCACAACCTGCTTATTCTTGACGAACCGACCAACCACCTCGATATCCCTGCCAAGGATGTGCTGCTTGATGCCTTGAACAGCTTTACTGGAACCCTGATCTTCGTATCACACGACAGTTACTTCATCAGGAAGCTTGCCACGAGAATTCTGTTCATCCATGAGACGGAGACCGAACTCTTTGAGGGCGATTATGAATACTTCTCCTGGAAACTTGAACAGCGCAACCACTCACCGGAGGATACAACCCACCCCCTCCCTGACAGTGCTGGTGGCAGCAGTGCCGCCACGTCAGACTGGAAGCTGCGCAACAGCCTGCGCAATCAGCTTCGGCGGTGTGAGCGGACGGAAGAGGAGCTGATGGAGCGTATCGAGGATACTGAAGCCGCTCTGGCGTCCCTTGAAGCCGACCTGGCCGATCCCGAGAATTATCAGAACGGCAGTAAGATGCAGAACCTGGGAAACTCCATTACCGAAACCCGGGAGAAGCTAGAAGTTCTCTACCGTAAGTGGGAGGAGAACCACCGGCTCATGGAAGAGACCGGAGCCCGCCTGTGAAGGGAACAGCAAGGCTGCAAATACTGCTGGCATCAGGCTCTCCCGCCCGCAGGACTCTGCTTGAGAATACCGGGTATGACGTCACACAGTTCCCGTCGGGAATCAGTGAAGATCTCCCTATCAGGGATCCGGCAGCATTGGCATTGCAGCTGGCAGAGGATAAGCTGACGGCCGCCTGCAGCAGGCACACCTCGCTGAGGTGCTACGATGCTGTCATAACCGCCGATACTGTCATTTCGGACAATGGATCCAGTATCGGAAAGCCTGCAACAAGGCAGGATGCCGCAATGATGCTGCAGCGTTTTTCAGGCAAAACGCACAGGGTCATCAGCGGTTATGCCCTATACCTGCCCGGAACCGGAAACGGTTACCGCTACAGCGGAATTTCGATTTCGAGAGTAACCTTCAGGAGCCTCCCGCCTACCGATATAGAGGAATATCTTGCTACCGGCGAGTGGGTGGGAGCCGCAGGAGCCTATCGGATTCAGGGTCGTGGGATCACCCTTATTTCTTCGATTATCGGCAGTTATTATACTGTGGTGGGCTTGCCATTACAGGATATTTCTGGCATATTACGTGAACGGGGAATGTAGTTCCCCGAAATTCCACCATAGGTGAGAAAAAGCGAAGGACTGTACGCTGACTGCGGTTGCTGCTTAGCAACTCCTGTTGTGTCATCGTACAGAGAACGGAGGATACTTTGGCTATCGTAAGTATGAAAAACCTGTTGGAATCAGGTGTGCATTTTGGTCACCAGACCAAGCGCTGGAATCCGAAGATGAAGAAGTTCATCTTTTCGGAACGTAACGGAATCCATATCATTGATCTGCAGAAAACCACAGTCTGCATTAAAGACGCCTATGAACTGATCAGATCTCTGGTGAAGGATGGAAAATCCATTCTCTTTATCGGCACAAAGAAACAGGCCCAGCAGGCTATTGAAGAGCAGGCCAAGCGCTGTGGGATGCCGTATGTCAATAACCGCTGGCTCGGTGGTATGCTGACAAATTTTAGTACCATTAAAAAATCAATACATCGCCTCAAGAAAATCGAGAAGATGGAAATAGACGGCACCTTTGAAAGTCTCACGAAGAAGGAGATTGCAAAGCTCAACCGCGAACGTGCGAAACTGGAAAAGAACCTAGGCGGTATCAAGGAGATGAAAGATCTGCCCGGCGCAATCTTCATCATTGATACTCGTAAGGAGGTTATCGCCGTTGCCGAAGCAAACCGGCTTGATATTCCTGTAATAGCTGTTGTTGACACCAACTGTGACCCGACCCATATTGACTTCCCAATTCCGGGTAACGATGATGCCATCCGGGCAATATCGCTTTTTACCGAGATCATATCAAATGCCGTGATCGAGGCGGATAATGAAATCGGCATCGAACTCATTGAAACGCTTGATGAGGAATCTGCCGATGGTGATGCTGAAGAATCGGCTGAGGAAGAGTCTGACGTGAGCGAGACCGAAAACGAGTATTCGGAAGATGACTACAAGGACTTTGAACCGGCAGAGGAAGCCGCGGAAACTGCAGCTGAGACGGTAACCGAAGCGATTCCCGAAGAACCGACAGATCTCGTCGACGAAGAGATCCTCTATAAGGAATAAACGACTCTATACCTGTTATTTGATGTAAGGAGATACTAGCATGAATATTAAAGCAGCTGATGTGAAGAAGTTACGAGATATGACCGGAGCAGGTATGCTTGACTGCAAGAAGGCACTTGTTGAGGCCGAAGGTGATTTCAAGCAGGCAGTGAAAAAGCTCAAGGAGCTTGGACTGGCAGCGGCAGCCAAGCGAAGCGGCCGTGCAACCAATAACGGCCGAGTCTTTACCCGTGTTACCGATACCAGGGCGGCTATCCTTGAACTGGTATGTGAAACCGATTTTGTTGCCAGGAACAAGGATTTCATTGCTCTCGGAGATGCCCTCCTTGATGCGGTTTTTGAGGAGAATATCAGTGAGCCGAACGACCGGCTCAATGCCATGGTCAATGACCTGATCAGTACCATTAAGGAAAATATGGCCCTCAAGTCGCTGACAGTCATCGATATCGCTGAAAACGAACTGGTAGCCGATTACGTGCACGGTGAAGGTGCCATAGGTGTCCTGGTCAAACTGCGCGCTGACGATCCGGCTGCGCTCTCGAACGAGGCCGTTACTACATTTCTCTTTGACTGTGCGCTCCATATCGCAGCATTCAATCCCGCCTATCTCTCCCGTGAACTGGTTGATGATGAGTACATTGCAGAGCAGCAGGAGATCTTTGCGAAGCAGGTGGCAGCGCTCGGTAAACCGGCCAACGTTGTAGAAAACATCGTGAAAGGTAAACTAAACAAGCATTTTTCTGAGATCTGCTTCCTGCAGCAGCCATTTGTCAAGGATGACAAGAACAGTGTTGAGAAGGTGATGCAGGATATTGCAAAACAGGCAGGCACCAAGCTCGCTATTGTTATCTACAACTATACGAAAGTCGGGGCCGACTCAGAGGAGTAGTTCTCACTTTCTCTTCCGTTTTTACACTATTGAGTTCGTAAACTGCCATTCGGCTGGTTTACGGACTCATTTTATTGATATAGTATAAGTACAACCCAACTACACGATGGAGATGATAGTATGAAATCCATGATTCAGAATACTGAGAGCAGAATGGAGAAAAGCATCGCTGCCCTTGAGAATGAGTTTAATGCGCTGCGGACCGGAAGGGCTTCAGCTGCGCTGTTTGATAAGATTACTGTTGACTACTATGGACAGCCTACCCCCCTTTCACAGGTTGCCACCATATCAATCCCCGAAGCACGCCTTGTCGTAATCCAGCCCTGGGACAAGACGCTTATCGGTGCCATAGAAAAGGCTCTCCTCACTTCTGAGCTGTCACTCAATCCCAACAATGACGGCAAGCTGATTAGAATCAATATTCCGCCCCTTACCGAGGACCGGCGCAAGGAGCTGGTAAAGGTTGCCAAGAATACTGCCGAGAACAGCCGGGTCGCTATTCGCAACATCCGCAGGGATGCCGTTGAATCAGTCAAGAAGATGGAAAAAAACAAGGAGATCACCGAGGATGAACTGAAACAGGCCCAGGATTCCATCCAGAAAGTTACCGATTCGTTTATCACCAAGGTAAATGATATCCTCGAAAAGAAAGAACAGGAAATCATGGAAGTGTAGACTGCTTCCGGTGAGAGCAGCTGCCGAGTCTCCTGCTTTCGCCGATTGCGGCTGAGAAAGGTATGGTTGACTGCTCCACATTGTTGCAACATATTGGCATCATCATGGACGGGAATGGCAGATGGGCCCAGTCCCGCGCCCTTCCTCGCTCTGCAGGTCATCTTGAGGGGCTTACCACGGCAAAGAAGATCATACAGGCCGCTGCTGAAAGAAATCTCTCCTACATCACCCTATACACCTTTTCAACCGAGAACTGGAAGCGACCGAGTACGGAGGTCAGCTACCTCTTTGGTCTCATATCAGAATATATCAGGAAAGAGTTTCCCTTCTATGCAGAATACAATCTCAGAATAAGATTCTGCGGTGATATCGAGGCACTTCCGCAAGATGTAGGGAACAAACTTAGCCAGGCGATACAGTACACTGCCGGGCATACCGGTCTCCAGGTGGTTCTTGCCCTCAATTATGGGGGGAGGGATGAGATTTTGCGGGCCTTCAGCAGGATTGCAGCTACAACACCTCTCTCAGACCTCCGGAATCTGGATGAGCAGCAGTTCAGATCCTGTTTTGATAATCCCGATATTCCCGATCCAGATATGATCATCAGAACTGCTGGTGAACAGCGACTGAGTAACTTTCTGCTTTGGCAGAGTGCCTATTCAGAACTCTATTTTAGTGATACACTTTGGCCGGACTGGGATGAGACGCACCTTGACCGTGCGCTGGAGAGCTTCTCAGGCCGGATTCGCAGATTTGGGGGGATAGAGAATGAACAACGTCGTTAAGCGTGTGTTACTGACTGTCATTGGTATCCCACTCCTCTTCTCTGTCATTTTCTTTCTTGATTTTGCCCACCACCTCCCTCTTGCAATCGTGGTGGTTGTATTTGTTCTCTTCGGAGCCTTTGAATCCTACCGCCTGCTGTCGCTGGTACGCAGCGCTCAGAAAGAGTGCTACCGGTGGTTTCTCCCGCCCTGGACCACGGTCATCTTTCCCATCTCCGCCTATCTGGAGCACATGCTCGATACCGATATCCAGCTGGTGACCATAGTGCTCATAACCCTGGTCACCGTGATAACCCTGATTGAAATCATCCGTGGTGCCGATGATGATTACCGGTTCTCCGGCGAACGAATCGGCCGTCAGCTCATTGCCCTGCTCTACCCCGCTTTTCCGGTTATTTATCTGATTAAAATGACCGAATGGACACATTCGGGATGGTTGATAGGGCTCTTCTTTCTGCTGATCTTCGCAAATGATATGTTTGCCTATCTCTTCGGGATGCTCTTCGGAAAGGGTTCGCGCAATGTCTTCAAGGTGAGTCCCAAAAAGAGTATCGTGGGTTTTCTGGGAGGAACATTGATGACAGTTGTCGTCGGTTTCTGCTACCTCCTCATCCTTCCCGATACACTGCCTGGTATCAATTGGCTCTTTCTGCTCTTCCTCTTTGTGATAATTTCCATCACGGCCAATATCGGAGATCTATTTGAATCTGTCCTCAAGCGGCATGCCAATGTAAAGGATTCGGGAACCATTATACCGGGACGCGGGGGAGTGCTTGATACCATCGATTCCATTGTCTTCTCTGCCCCGTTCTTTTTTCATTTACTCGACTATCTTCTCTAGGAAATCGTATGCATAAACGACTGCTTGTTCTAGGAGCTACAGGATCTATCGGCACCAGCACTCTTCAGGTTATTCAGGATAACCCGGAACTCTTTTCCGTAGCTGCCGCCTCTTCACACACACAGGAACCTGCGCTGATGAAGATCATCAGCCGATACAATATCCCGAGGGCCGCCCTTACCGGCATAAAGCCCCTGGAAACCCAACGAATCCAGTATTCTGGAATGGAGGGTTTGATTGCCATGATCCACGAGACTGAAGCAGATATCGTGGTCAACGGTATATCGGGAGCTGCCGGGTTACGTCCATCCATTGCCGCTCTGGAGTCAGGTAAGGATCTTGTACTGGCCAACAAAGAGACAGTGGTCATGGCCAATTCACTCATCTTTGACCTTGCAGCAAGACACAGCTGCTCAATTATACCTGTGGACTCAGAACATTCGGCTATTCTGCAGCTCACCCGCTTCCGTCCCGCTTCACATATACAATCCATCATACTCACAGCATCCGGGGGACCCTTCAGGAAGACTCCTTTTGAACAGTTTCCCGCAATAACTCCTGAAGAGGCTATCATGCACCCCACGTGGAAGATGGGACCGAAGATCTCCATTGATTCCGCCACCCTGGCGAACAAGGGGCTGGAGATCATTGAGACTCACATGTTCTTCCGAACACCCCCGGAGAAGATTGAGGTTATCATACATCCACAGAGTATCGTACATTCACTGATTACCACCATTGACGGCTGCATGTATGCCCAGTTGAGCAGCACGGATATGAAGATTCCGATCATGAATGCCCTGATGTTCCCTGAAATAGCCACTTCAACAATATCAGATTTCTCTCTGGTTGGTCAGAAGCTCACCTTCGAACGTGCCGATCTGGTAAAGTTCCCCATGCTGGCATACGCCTATCACGCGCTGCATGCGGGAGGAGCTACAACTATCGCCTACAATGCCGCTAATGAAGTTGCCGTTGAACACTTCATGCAGCAACGGATACCGTTTACCGGCATTCCCCGTCTGACGGAGCTGATCCTGAAACAGGACTGGAGCGATGCACCTATGGACCTGGAAGAAATTTTCACGATCGATGCGGAGATACGGACAAAAAGCAGGGAGCTTATCGAAACAATATGATTGCCATAACAATACTTCTTGGACTGCTCGGTCTCGGGATCGTCATCATTATCCATGAACTCGGTCACTTCATAGCTGCACGGCTTACCGGCATACAGGTCGAAGCCTTTGCCGTCGGCTGGGGAAAAGCCATCCACAGCTTTTCGATACATGGCACAGAATATCGCCTGAATATCTTTCCAGTCGGCGGTTACTGCAAGATGAAGGGGGAGTACGAGTTCCGTCAGGCCATTGAGAACCATCTCTCCGAATTTCCCAGCAGTCCCGGTTCCCTCTTCTCAGTCTCACCTCTGCGACGCTTTCTTACCTATGCATCCGGTCCTCTGGCGAATTTTCTCTCAGCCATCCTCCTTTTTGCCGCTGTATGGGGCATTGGGTATGATATCACAACTTACTCAAACAGGATTGTCCTTGTATCAGACTACTCCGGGGAGCTTTCAGATGCCTATCCGGCTGACCTTGCAGGGCTTGAATCAGGTGATTCCATCGTCTCAATCGACAACAGGGACATACACTCCTTCTATGATCTCCAGAGTGCCCTGATGGGCCTGGCCAATACTACCGTTGCTATGGAATACCTGCGTGACGGAGAGAAGTTCTCCACGTCGATCACTCCCGAGCTTGATCCGTCAACGGGTTCGGGAATAATCGGCATCTACTCCTGGATACCGGCTGTGGTAACCGGTATTCCTGAACAGTCACCAGAACAGGCCGCAGGATTCCAGGAGGGTGACCGTATCACAGCGGTCAACGGAGAGGAGATTGCGCATGCCCTTGATCTCTACATGATCGCAGCAGAAACTGAAGCGGCTCTGCAGGTTACCGTGCTGCGGGAGGGCAAGGCAACAGAACTGACCTACCTACCGCTTCGTGATACAGAAAACACCCCCGATATCAGGCTCTATTTCCCAAGGGAGTTGATCACGAACAGAGCGACAGGCTTCCTCGACGCACTAACCGAGGGGTTCAAAGAGAGTGTCGGGACCTTCTCACTCTCTGTCAACAGCATCAGGACGCTCTTCAGGGGAGCCGATGTCTCCAGTACCCTTGCAGGGCCGATCAGGATAACCTATCTTGTGGGAGAGGTCGCTGCCAGCGGATTCAGAGCAGGCTTTCTCAACGGCATGCGTTCGCTCCTGCAGTTGCTCGGATTCATAAGTATCGCGCTCTGTTTTGCAAACTTGCTGCCAATTCCAGCCCTAGACGGGGGGCAGATGATAGTCTCCATTGCCGAGGGTATTATCCGCAGACCGCTGCGGCCGAGATATTACTATATCCTGCAGATTATCGGCTTCTCACTGCTCTTTGGGCTGCTGATATTCACCGTGATAAACGATATCAGTTCGTTCTTCTGACCAGCTTTACGGAGGGGATCCCTTGGCAAGTGACTCGAAACGGGTATAGCGGGGAATAAAGACCAGTTTACAGGTCCCTACCGGACCGTTACGCTGCTTGGCAAGAATCAGATCAGTCTCAACCGTCGCCTTCACGTTATGGTCTAGTTCCTTGTCTGAATCCCGTCTTTTGTGGATAAACATCACCACATCTGCATCCTGCTCAATGGATCCGGATTCACGGAGGTCCGCCAGCGTCGGCTCCTTGCCCTCCGACTGTCTGCCGACCTGAGAGAGGGCAACTACCGGGATATCAAGTTCACGGGCAAGGGATTTCAGAGATCGTGATATCTCCGCCACCTGCTCATGCCGGGGGATCGTCCCCCTGTTCTCAGCCTCTATAAGGCCGATATAATCTATGAACAGGATACGGATGTTCTCATTCTTTTTCATGCGCCTCGCCTGGGCACGCATATCAAGCAGCTTGATATTGGGGGTATCCTCGATGTAAAGCGGGGCTTCGTAGAGTCTTCCTGCCGCTTCGGTAAGCTTGCTGAAATCGGAATGCTTCAGCATGCCGTTGCGCAGCCTGCTTGAATCTATTCTTGCCTCAGATGCCAGCAGACGCTGCATAAGCGACTTTCCGGACATCTCAAGGGTGAAGAACCCTACCGGGATCTTCTTGTGCACGGCCATATTTGCCGCCATAGTCAAAGCAAGGGCAGTCTTGCCCACCGAAGGGCGGGCACCGATTACGATGTATTCACTGTTCTGGAACCCGCTGGTAAACTGATCAAGTTCGGTAAACCCGGTCGGAACACCGGTATAATCGCCACCGGCATGGTAGAGCTTCTCGATGACGTTAACTGTCTCGGTCACGACCGTCTGTGCATCCAGATACTGCACCGAAAGGGTGGAACTGTCCATGATGTCGAAAATCTGCTTTTCAGCCTCAGCTATGAGTTCCAGGGTCTCCTCGGTCTCATCATACGCACGGGCGGTAAGCTCGGAGGTAATTGCTATCAGCTTCCTTCGAAAACTGTTGTTGCGTATGATCTTTGCATAGTACTCCACATTCGCCGCTGTGGGCAGATCGGTTGTCAAGGACGCTATGTAGGAGGGACCGCCTGCCTGATCAAGGGAATCCATTGTTCGCAGCATCTCAGTCAGACTGATGATATCGACTGCCGTATCCCCATTGCGAAGCTGTATGACAGCAGAAAAGATGCTCTGGTGGGCATTTTTATAGAAATCGGCAGGCCTGAGCAGTTCAATAGCCTGATCCACAGCATCGTCGGAGAGCAGTAAAGCGCCAATCAACGCTTTCTCTACATCCTCACTGTGTGGTGGAACTCTGCCGTAGACACCTGCCGGTTTCATGAGACTATTCCTCTTCTGAGGGTTCCTCTTCAGAAACGACTTCCTCAGCCTGCTCAACGGGTGCCGCTTCTGCAGCTGCAACAGCTTCTGCAGCTGCAGCCTTGGCTTCCTCTTCAGCTGCAATTTTAGCTGCCCGCTTCTCAGCCTTCTCCGAAAGTTCGGCCTCCCGCTCATTTACTACGTTGATTTTCAGTACAGCCGACTCATTTTCGTAGAGACGAATCTGCACCGTATAGATGCCTACCATCTTGATATTGTGAGAAGGGACATCAACCTTTTTCTTCTCAACATGAATACCCTCTCTTGAGAGTGCTTCCACGATAGTTGCGGCAGTAACAGCACCGAAGAGCTTCCCTGAATCACCGGCCGATACCCGGATCTCTACATTGAGCTCTTCAATTTTATCCTTCAGCGAGAGGGCAGCCTTTCGTTTATCTTCCTTCTTCTTGGCAATGGCAGCTGCTCTGCTCTTGAAATAGGCAATGTTGGTAGTATTGTACGGAACTGCCAACTTTTTCGGCAGAAGGAAATTCCTGGCATAACCGTCTGCAACGGTGCACACATCTCCCTCTTCACCGAGATTATACACATCTTCATTCAATATTATCTTCATTTGAATTCTCCTTGTTACCGTTCCTGTAATGTATCCAATACTCCGATACACCAAACAGTGGTAGTAAAATCATTATAACTACGTTGATACCCGGGAAAAAGAGCAAAACAACCACCAGCATCAGGAGAGTGAAAGCATGCACTCTTCTGCCCCGTCTCCGTATCACATAATATACTATTGACAATCCGGCCGTTCCATATACCATAAGCAGCACAAAGGCTATATTCCATACAGCTGTGCCGAGAATTCCGCTATCCGTTCCCAGCCCGAATATGATATCAACCAATACCAGAATCCAGGAAACGATCAGCGGCCAGAGAAATACGTCAGGTACTCTGAAGCGCTCTATGAAGAGGGCTTTGTCCCTTCGATACACCCTATTGGCAACGGCATCGCTTATAAGCACTCCCAATCCCATAAAAAACAACCAACCAATCATATAGGTGCTTGTCAACACTCGCAGTGAGAGTTCGATAAAAAGCTGCAAACTCTCCTGCGTAAACGCTCCGTTGCTGAAAGTCGCCAGCATATCACCGAGCAGAGCCGAGTAGAAGGAAAGCACCCGTTCCGAGGCTTGGTTCCCAGATTTCAGCTGTGAAATCAGCAGCAGCCCGGTTATGAGGGGCAACAGGCCAACCAGCAGAATTCTATATAACCGACGTAGCGACAACGGCAGATAGAAGAGTACAACTGTAGAAAGCAGCATCACGGGATTGAACATTCCCAGCGCCACAATCAGGAAATCTGCACTCTCAATACCCATCCTGACATATTCGACTAAATTCCAGCCGACAATGACCGCTACAGTCGGAACGGCAGTAATGAAAAACGCTCTACCGTGATATCTGTCATGCATGAGATGAATTGGCACAGTACAAACCAGAAAGGTTATGCTGAACCGCGAAATAGCTACGGCAGCAGCCGCATACAGCAGCATATGCCACTGCCGGTATCTCTCTTCATCCATATAGACAGCAATTACTTCTTCTCGAAGGGCAGATATGCCAATACTCTCGCCCGCTTGATCTCCGTGGCAAGTGTTCTCTGGTGCTTTGCACAGGTACCGGTAATACGTCTGGGAAGGATCTTACCACGCTCAGTGATAAATCTCCGCAACCCATCATAATCTTTGTAGTCTGCCGTGAGGTTCTGTGTGCAGAATCTGCATACCTTCTTCCTGAACATGCCTGTCCGCCCACCGCCTCTGCGTGGTCCGGATCTTCTGCGGTCATCTCTATTTTTTTGGCCATCACCGTATGATTCCGGTTTTGCCGACATCCTATCGTCACTCATAATTTTCTTTCTCCTGTTAGTTGAGCTTCTTTCGCATTGATTGCTGTATCAAAGAAGTCATTTAGCCAGTTGTCCTGTCTGCATCCAAGATCTATGCTTGATGGCTGCTGCAATTGGCTCAGTTAAAACGGAATATCATCATCAAACTGTTCGGGACCGGAATAGGTGTAATCATTGCCCTTTCTGCTGCTGGCCTGACCTTCCGGCCTGGATGCGGCAGGATTACGGCTGATTCTTTCACCGTTGCCCTCCGACTGGTTTGAACCGGAAGGGGTTCCTCCAAGCAGCTGTATATTCGCAGCAACAACTTCAACCCTGCTCCGGGTCTGTCCATCCTGTTCCCATCTGCTCTGACGCAACTCACCGGCAACTGAAACCTGCTTCCCCTTCTCCAGGAATCGGCTCACAGCTTCTCCCTGTCGTCCCCAGACTACAATATCGAAGTAACTTACTTCATCTTCCCAGTTATCACCTGACCTCTTTCGGCGATTCACAGCAAGAGAGAACTTGCATATTGCAGTACCTGAGTTAGTGTATCTCATTTCAGCATCACGGGTAAGCCGTCCTACCAGAACGACGGAATTAATATCGTTAGCCATAGATTACTCCGGATTACGTATCTTTGCGAACGAACAGAAACTTAAGGACCGGATTCATCAGTCGGCAGCTCTTCTCAAGCACAGTTATGACTGACGGATCTGCTTCCATCTCAAAATAGAGATAGCGGCCCTTCTCTTCTTTCTTGATTGGATAGGCTAACACGCGAACGCCAAGATCATCTTCTTTCGTGATGGCTGTATTGGCGCGGGCAAGCTCCTGCTTTATCAGCTCTTTGCCCTGTGCAGCCGATTCTTCGTCAGAGCGAAGAATTACGGTAAATTCGTAGGTTCTCATGGACCCTCCTTGTGGACTAAATTGATCCGCTGACAGCGGATAAAGAGGTCAAGAAAACCTATCACAGCAGCCATCTTATGTCAACGGGCCTGACGGCAGTGGGATGGATCTCACAGGTTCAGCAGAAATCGGCGGTGAGGCAGAGCACACCCCTGTCAGGTAGTTCACTTCGCAGTACCGCAGCGGCTGCTTCAGCAGCTTCTCTGGTGCTGAATACCCCGTAACAGGCCGAACCGCTGCCTGTCAGGTTGCTATAGCCTGAATTGCAGGCTGCAAGCAGCCGGAAAACTTGGCCATAGAGCGAATTGGCCTGGAGAGTCTGGGACGTGAAGGAGTTGCTGAAGCACCAAGCATCAGGGGTACGCTCACACAGCTGCTCAATCAGCAGAGCCCTGCCAGTCTCAACGCTACGTTTTCGGGATGAGGGACTCTGCCGGTCCCATTCCCTGAAGGCAGCAGCTGTCGATATATGAAACCCGGGAAAGACGACGACAGTCCAATACTTCCCGGTGCAGGGTATGGGGAAGAGCACCTCACCCCGTCCCGACACATAGGCAGCTGGAGTATCGGCAAGGAAGAAGGGAACATCACTCCCGGTTTCAGCTGCTAACTCCGCCAATTCAGCCTGAGAAAGGGGATGATTGAAGTGCTCCTGCAGATAGGTGAGCACTGCGGCCGCATTGCTCGACCCTCCTCCGAGACCTCCGCCGATGGGAATTCTTTTCACTATTTCGATAGCGATCCTGAAATGCAATCCAGTCGCAAGCATGAAGCGCTTGGCGGCAGCGACCATGATGTTGTTCTCACAAGTCATTCCGGTGATCCGGCACTCGAAGGAGCTATCGGCAGTAACCCTGAACGTCACTGTATCGAATAGGCTAATCCGCTGGAACAGCGATGATATATCATGGAATCCGTCGCTTCGTTTCCTTTGTATGGCTAGATGCAGATTCAGCTTTGCATAGGATCGACGGACAGCGATTTCTCTCATGGCAACAGCTTACGGAAATCCAACTGTAATGTCAATTTTCACCGAATAATTGTTGACAGAATATCTTCCGATGATCTACTGTAACTGTACATGAAACAATCGTTTTACGGAGGGTTGCTATATGGGTGTCTATGATCAGGATGAGTCGCTGCTAGATGATTTTATTGATGATGATTATGAGGAAGGCCGTCCAGTCTTTGACGAAGCTTTCCTTGACGAAGACCTTCTCGAAGATGAGTATGACGATTCAATTGCCGACGAATACGATGAAGAGCATCTGAATGAAGAGGGCTTCCACTACGATGAAGATTCTGAAGATGACCTGTTCAACACCACTGGAATCGACATGGATGAATATGAGTAATTCCCGGATCACTCTCCGTTGAAAGGAAGCTGCTCACCGGACTGCCACAGCATCTCCAGATCATAGAACTCACGCATATCACTGCTCATCAGATGAATTACCATCTCGCCGCAATCAAGCAGTTCCCATCCGTTCGTATCGATTTTCCTGTGCTTGTGCTGTATCTCCACCTGTCGGCCGGAAAGGAAATGGCGCAGTTCACGTACAAGCCCTCTGAGATGGCCGGCACTCATCACCGTGGTAATGATGAAAAATGATGTCCATGAACTTACCCCCGAGACATCTATCAGGGTGGTATTCTCACCTTTATGATCAGCCAGCAGGTTTGCTGTCTGCTGTGCCAGAGATTTCAGCGTATCTTCACGTATTTCCATTCACTCTACCTTATTCTGCATCTTCACGCATGTATGCCTGATAAACCTGATACATATATTCCTGTTCATAGAGATACCTTGTATCATCGGTAATGTCAATTACTACCGGTTGCATCCAGAGGATTGCCGTTTTACCTCTTGATGTATCGGCAAAGAACTGTTCAACCCTGCCCATCTCAACCTCCCCTTCCACGATATCCCCGATATTCCGAAGTACTGCAGTACCCAGCACATCTGCAGGGGTGCTGTAGAGCACCTCCACTCTCAGCCGCAGTGTCGCTGCCATCCCTTCATCCTGAGAACGTTCATC
>CAZSBC010000087.1:0-14112 GCA_964605195.1 uncultured Spirochaetales bacterium
AATTTAACATATCTTAAATTAATAAATAATTATATTTTTATCTATAGATTATTATCTACACAAAGATAAAAGGAGAGTGGTATGGAGGCAGTTTCTTCCCTACGCAGCAAGATTGCCGCCCGGATCAAGGCCTTTCTTGTACTGGCGCTGCTGTGGATATTGCTCATGTATCCGTTTGCCCTTCAGGACCTGTATACCGGTATCGTGATAGCCGGTCTGCTTGTGCTCCTCCCGCTGCCGGGCTACAGGGTCTATGCAGAGATAGGGCTGGCCCCGAAACGGCTGCTCTATCTGCTGATCTACCTTGCGGTGCTGATCAGGGAGATCATAAAGGCCAACATAGATGTCGCCTTCCGGGTGGTGAAACCGGTACTGCCCATCAGACCCGGAATTGTGAAGGTGAAGACAACTCTGCAGTCCAGACTGGGACGCCTGGTCCTGGCAAACTCCATCACCCTCACCCCGGGAACCATAACGGTTGAGGTGCGCGGGGAACACTTCTATGTTCACTGGATTGCGGTTGATGCCGACGATGCGGATACTGCGACGCAAAAAATTGTCTCACAGTTTGAGAAGTACCTGGAGGTGATCTTTGGCTGATATAATTTTTTCCATAGCTGCCGTCATCACGCTTACGGCACTGGTGATCTCATTTTTCAGAATCGTCAAGGGACCGGATCTCGGTGACCGTATAGTCGCACTGGATGCCATGACCATCATGGCACTGTCGGCCATAGCCTTCATCGCCCACCTGTTGGGAAGAGTCATCTATCTTGATGTGGCGATTGTATACGGCCTGATCAGTTTTCTTGGGGTAATTGCCGTTGCACGCTACATGGAAAGGGGGTTATAGATGGAAGTTTTGGCAATAACAGGTGCCCTGATTGCACTGGCCGGCTCGCTCTTCCTGCTCCTTGCTGCCATAGGAGTGCTGCGCATGCCTGATACCTACAACAGAATGCAGACCGGTACGAAGGCTACCACCCTGGGGAGCCTGCTCTTCTTTGTAGGCGTCGGCGTTGCCCATCCTTCCTGGTGGGGAAAGATACTGGTATTGATTATCTTCATATTCCTGACCAATCCGCTCTCCTCCCATATCCTGGCAAGGGCCCTGCATTTTATCGGCAAGCGGCCGGTACTCGATGCTTATCAGGGTGAGATGGTCCGGGATGATCTTGCCGAAGCTGACGAAACCGATTCAGGAGCAGAGTCATGACTATAGTTTTTCTGATTATCTTAGGGGTTCTTATCCTGGGAGGCGGCATTGCCGCCCTCTATGTCCGGGATACGGTGTCGGCAATCATCACAGCCGGAGTGGTTTCGCTGCTCGCCAGCCTGATATACCTCATTGCTGGTGCGCCGGATGTGGCCATGACGGAAGCAGCTATCGGTTCAGCTTTGACGACAGTTGTGTTTCTCTTTGCCTGGTCAAGAATTAAAGAGGCTTCCGGTAAAGGAGATTCAGCGGGGAAGGCAGATCATGATTAAACGATTCATAATAGTTATCACGCTGGTAGTGCTGGCAATCGCCCTCTATCCGTTATCCTGGGGATTCAGTGATGCTGAAGAGCTTACGCCGCTTGCCAAGTACTACGTCGAGAACGGTGTCGGGGATCTCGGGGCAGCCAACCTGGTGACATCCGTGGTTGTCAGCTATCGTGGACTGGACACACTGGGTGAGGTTACGGTGCTTTTCTCGGCAACAGCCGGGGTGACCATGCTGCTGGCCGGAAGGCGACCAGTAAAGCACGGGAGTAACAGACGTTCCAGAAGAGACGGATCGGAGCTGCTGGTGACGGGGGCTGGATTCCTCTTCCCGATCATCTGGATGTTCGGCATCTACATCTTCACACACGGGCATCTTACTCCGGGAGGCGGTTTCCAGGGAGGTGTGGTGCTTGCTTCAGCTGTGCTGCTCCTGATATTCGCGGACAGTGACCGCAGGCTCGGCCATACCGTGCTGATGCTGGCCGAAGCGCTCTCCGGAGCCGCCTATGCAGCTGTCGGGCTGCTGGGATTATGGCTGGCTGCAGGGTTTCTTGATCCCCGCTATCTTCCCGCAGGTGAGTTTGGACAGATTCTCAGCGCCGGAGCAATTCCGGTGATCTACTCCCTCATCGGCATCAAGGTGGGGGCTGAACTGACTGGCATAGTTGACGCGATGAGGAGGAAGACATGATAACACAGATTATCCTGGTGATCGGGTTCCTGCTGAGCCTGATCGGGTTCTGGGGGCTCATGACCCGCCGTGATATCTTCAGGCTGGTCATCGGGTTCTCCCTGATGGATACCGGTGTGCATATGATCATGGTAGGGATCGGCTATGTACGTAACGGCACAGCCCCGATTTTCGATGAAGCTGTCCCGCTCGCTGAAGCAATCAGAACAGTTGTCGATCCTGTTCCCTCAGCGCTTGTACTGACGGCGATAGTGATCGGACTTGCTGTTACGGCCCTGATGCTCAGTTTCGTAGTGAAAGTGCATGGTGAACGCAACAGTCTCTCAATTGACGCTGTGAAGGAGTTGAAATGGTAAATCCGATCTACATCATAGCCGGTATGCTCGGGGCCGCCTTCCTGCATCCACTCCTTGAGAGGGGGAGCAGACAGGCAGCAAAAGTATTGGTGATTACCGTGCTGGTTGCTGCTGCCGCGGTACCGCTCTCCTGGCTGGCAGGTTTTCTCGGCAACGGAGTTGAGACGATAATTGTCCATACAGCAGGATTCCGGGCCCCCGTATCGATCAACCTGCAGGCTGGTCTCCATGAAGCCCTCTTCCTGCTGATGATCAATAGTGCCGCGCTCCTTGGGGCGCTCTATTTCCTCTTCAGGAAGGAGCCGGTATGGGAGGGAAAGCCACAGATTCTCTTTCTCATGCTGGTTCTCGGTATCAATGGCCTGGTGCTTACGAGGGATCTCTTTAATATCTTCGTATTTCTGGAGATCACCTCCATAGCCCTCTATGCCCTGATTGCCTTCAACCGGCGGGGAGCTGCCTTTGAGGCCGGCTTCAAGTACATGATTGCCGGAGGGATTGCCTCGGGGCTGTTCCTCATAGGTGTTATATACCTCTACCGGCTGACCGGGACGCTCAATATCGACACCATGATAGCCTCCGGGATTCCGGAGGGGGCTGCCGGGACTACCGCACTCTTTCTGGTGGTTGCAGCGGTGCTGGTTGAGCTGAAACCCTTTCCGGCCAACGGTTGGGGTGCCGATGCCTATGAAGCGGCCGATCCGGGAGTATCGGCAATGGCCAGTGCGGTCAGTGCTACCGGGATTCTCTTTGTGCTCTATAAGATTTCCCCGCTATTCGAGACCTCCCTCCTGCGGCTGCTTGCAGTCAGCGGAGGGGCAACGTTCCTCTTTTCCCAATTGCTGGCCATGAAGCAGCAGGCTGTGCGCAGGATGTTGGGCTATTCGTCAATAGGACAGATAGGCTTGCTGGTGATGCTTATCGGGCTTGCCCCCGAGCTGCATATTCCTGCTGCAGGCATCCTTCCCGGCGGTATTACCGCAATGCTGGTACTGCTGGCGGGCAATCATCTCTTCAGCAAGGCCGGCCTGTTCTGGATGAGCGGTATTATCGATTCGGTCACTCTTGGTGGGAACAACGGGGAAACTTCCCTGCGGAGCAGGCCGGGAGTTACCGGGATATTCGGGATCCTGACAGCTTCGCTGTCAGGATTTCCCCCCTTCCCTGCTTTCTGGGCAAAGTGGCTTGTCGTTACTGCGCTCATTGCCTCCGGCAGTTTCCTTGCCGCAGCTGTTCTGCTGCTGGGATCGCTCCTTGAGGCCTGGTATCTCATGCGCTGGTTTCTCTCAATGGTGAGGACCTCCGGTGATGGTGGCGATGTGCACAGCGAGGAGATACCGGCTGATTTTGCCACAGAGCAGCCTGAACCGGTGTATGCCGGCAGGACCGCAGTACGGTTCATCTCCTCTATAACGGCTCCGGCAGCTGCCGCGCTGCTGCTGGTCGTCGGAGGCTTATACGTTGCAATCACCATGCTTGAGGCCTCCGGAGAGCTGTTGCTGCTGCTGCCGGTTGCCGCGCTGCTGCTCTTTACCATTCTTGACCTCCTGCGGATCCCGGGAATCGTTACCGTACTCCTTGGGATAGCTTCCACTGCTCTATATGGCTACCTCTATGTGGCTGAACTCAGCGGGCTGCGCCTCATATTCGGACTGATCTTCATAGCAGGATCAGCCTACCAGATGTTTCCGCTGCTCAACCGGAAAGGCCGTCATCCCGGCCTGATGGGGATGCTGATGGCCATGATACTCTCACTCGGCAACCTGCTGCTGTTCACCAGCAGTCTCGGGCTCTTTTTCTCATGGGAAATAATGACGGTTTCCTCCTTTTTCCTCATTGCCAGGGGCAAGAGGGGTTCCGGTGCAGCGTTGCGCTACATCCTCTTCTCACTTGCCGGGGCTTTTCTCATCATGGTCGGGCTTGCTCTTGCCGGTGGTGGACGTTTTACCGATATCATGCCGGGAATCGTTACAGGAACAGCAGTGATGCGTTCTGCAGCCGTGCTGCTGGGAATCGGGTTCATCATCAAGATGGGTTCTGCCGGACTGCATATCTGGCTTCCCGGGGCCTATGCCGAAGCCGACGACGATCTCTCTACATTCTTTGCCGCTGTACTGAGCAAGGCTGGTCTGTTCATGCTCTTTCTGACGGCCGGACTCTTCACCCTACCGCTTATGAACAGTGAACCCGATATTCTCCGGGGTATGGATCTCTCCGTGATCCTTGGATGGATCGGGGTCATTACAGCCTTTCTCGGTGCGTCCCTTGCCCTCTTCAAAGAGGATATAAAGTATACCCTTGCATACTCCTCAATGGGGCAGGTGGGGTATATGCTGCTCTCTTTCGCCCTGATGAGCCAGCTTGGCTGGATGAACAGCATCTATCTGGCTGTTACCCACCTGCTGTTCAAGGGTATGCTCTTCGTTGCCGTCAGCGGTGTGATTGCCAGGACGGGAACAAGAATGATGTATCGCATGGGCGGTCTCATCTCCCGCATGCCGATCTCGTTCTTCACAGTTCTCATAGCTATCATTGCCCTATCGGGAGTACCCCCGCTTACCGGATTCGGAGCCAAATGGATGCTCTATACTGCCCTGATTGAGAAGGGCTGGTATCTGCAGGCTGGAGTTGCAATGTTTGCCTCGGCAATTGCCTTTCTCTACCTCTTCAGGCTGATCCATACCATATTCCTTGGCCAGCTGAAGGATGAATTCCGGGAAGTCCGGGAGGCTCCGGTGTGGACCCTCATCCCGCAGTTTGTGGGAATTATCGGGATAATGCTCTTTTCAATGTATCCCAATTTGCTGCTGAAACCCATTGAAGCCGCAATCGCACCCTATTTCAGCGGAGACATCCTCTGGGAAGGGTATACCGTCATTTCAACTCTTGGGTACTGGAACGGAAATGCGGTGATGTTCGTCACCATGGGAGTATTCATTGTTCCCCTGGTATGGATGCTTATCGTACAGCGAAAACACACGCAGAAAGTGAAGCAGTTCAATATCGTCTATGCTGCCGAACGGCCCTACAGGCCGGAAACGACCCATTATGCCTTCAACTTCTTTGCCCACTACCGTAAGGCACTGGGATTTCTTTACTCCGATGCAGCTACACGTTTCTGGCGGTGGATCGGTTCAATTGCCGATGTGACGGGGGGAAGCATCCGTAAACTCTATTCAGGAAATCTGCAGACCTATGTACTGCTGATAGTGCTCTATGTCAGTATCTTGCTGCTGGTGCTCAGGGGAGGCTTTTAATCACATGAATGCTCTATTAACCAAAGCGCTCTATACGCTTATTTCACTCTTTGTGATTACCAATTACGGTCTGCTGCTCGGCGGTACCATGGCCCGGGTACGGGCCAAGGTGCAGGGACGCATAGGACAGCCGGTCTGGCAGCCCTATATCGATATCCTGAAGAATAACTTCAAGCGTACCGGAATTTGGCACGGTGTGATGTTCTATCTGGGACCGGTCTTCAGGCTTGCCGGGGGATTGGGGACCTACCTCTTCATACCGGCCGTCTACGGGTCCATGGTCTTCTCCAACTTCTCCTTTTCCGGGGATCTGCTTCTGGTGATGTACTTCATCTTCTTCGGTCAGCTCGGGATGGCCCTGGGTGCCGGACAGAGCGGTCATCCCTACAGTCCCCTGGGGGTGGCCCGTGGCCTGGCCCAGATGACTGCCTTTGAAGTACCCTTTGCCCTCTCCGTGATTGCCGTCGCAGCCCAGTATGATACCCTCTCAATTACCGGGATCGTTGCTGCCCAGCAGGGAGGCGTTCTCAACTGGGTGGCCTTCACCAACCCCCTGGCCATGGTTGCCGCCATGATCTCGTTCCTGGGAATGTCCATGGGCAACCCCTTCAGCGTGGTGATTGCCCCGCAGGAGATCCCGATAGGTCCGCCGACTGAGATGCAGTCCAGTTTTCTCGGCATGCTGCAGACAAACCGGGCAATCTTCAACGGTGCCAAGCTGGTGCTGTTCATGAACCTCTACTTCGGGGGGGCAACCAATATTCTCGTCATGGTGGTAAAGACATTTCTCATCTATCTCTATACCGTCATTGTAGGGGCTTCCTTTCCACGGTTCAGGACCGATCAGTCCATCCGGTTCTTTCTGGGAATTCCCACGCTTATCGGTCTGGCGGCCGTAATACTGCAGATGGTATAGGGAAGGAGTATCAGCATGAGTGAAAAAGAAAAACAGATTGAACAGATAGCCGGAGAGATGAAACTTGCCAACGACGCCCTTGCAGATCAGGACCGGGCTTACTTCTGTGATACCCGGCCTCATGCCGTGGAGCCCTACAAGGGTATCCTCGAGAAGTTTGCCAACTGGGCTAGATCACAGTCCCTGTGGATTCTGGGGTTCGGTACAGGGTGCGGAGCCATAGAGCTGCGTCCATTGATGACCTCGCGATATGATATGTACCGGTACGGGATCCAGCCCAGACCTACACCGCGACAAGCCTGTGTCTTTGTTATCGGCGGGTACGCTTCGGTGAAGACTGTCAAGAGAATTGTACGCAGCTACGAGCAGATGCAGGGTCCCAAGTTCGTGCTGGGGCTGGGCAGCTGCACCATCAACGGCGGGATGTACTGGGATAGTTACAACACGATCAACCGTCTGGACCACTATATCCCGGTGGACGTCTATATCGCAGGGTGCATGCCGCGGCCAGAAGCGCTTCTGGCTGGATTCAACCGGCTCAAGCAGATGATCCGTGAGGGTAGGTGTGAGGGCATGAACACCTATATTGAGAATTTTGACTGGTACAAGCAGAACCAGAAGAAGATCATTACAGACTGGAATATGCCGGATTACAACTGGTAGGGAGGCCTTGAGCTATGAGTACTATTCATGAACTATACAGCCGATGGGAGAAACGCTTCGTTCTGACAGCGCTGCAGGTACAGCGGGATGAACTGGCTTTCTTCCAGGTGCCTTCAGAGCAGGCAGTGGCCTGCATCACCTCCATGCGTGACATAGCAGGGTACACCCATCTCTCCTTTTTTACCGCCGTTGACCTGATAGAGGATGGGGTGTTCCGTTTGACCTATATGCTGCACAACTACGGGACAGGACATGATCTTGGTATCCAGACTGATATTCCCAGAGACCCTGCCGTCATGGAGTCAATCCACCATCTATGGCCGCATGGTGCAACCTATCAGCGGGAGCTGCGGGAGATGTATGGTATCGACTTTCCCGGCAGTCCGGGCATTGATGAGAGCTTCATGCTGGAGGGATGGCATGACCTGCCCCCGATGCGGCGTGAATTCGACACCAAAAAGTACTCCGAGGAAACCTATTACCCCCGCCCGGGCAGAGAGACCCATGACACCCAGGAGTACATGAAAGAGAAACTCTATCCAAGTGAGGCCGAGACATGGTAGAAGCTACACAAGCCCGTCACAGAGAGAAGTTCCCCCCGGTTGTAGACGGGAAGAGTCAGCTGGACCTGACCTCCGGGAAATATATGAAGATTTGGCAGGGACCGCAGCACCCGGGTATTACGGGCAATATGTCCCTCGAGCTCACCATTTGCGGTGATGAGGTTGTCGAGTGCAAGACCCATGTAGGTTACCTGCACCGGGGTTTCGAGAAGCTGATGGAGCGCCGCAAATATATTCAGTGTTTCCCGCTGGTATGCAGGATCTGTGTTCCGGAACCGGATTTTAACGAGCACCTCTTTGCCGAGTGTACCGAGGAGCTGGCCGGCATTACCATTCCCGAACGGGCCAGATGGCTGCGCGCCCTTACCCTGGAGATGGCCCGGCTTACCTCATTCCTTATGTGGATAGGAGGGCAGGCGGGGGCCTTCGGTATGGGCACGATTGGGCAGTGGACCGTTACGATGCGTGACTACATGCTGGACCTTTTCGAGGAGCTATCCGGCGGAAGGATTTACCATATGTATATCATTCCCGGTGGGGTCCGTGCCGATATGCCGGCAGGATATACCGGCCGGGTACTCACTACGCTGGAAACCATAGAGAAAGTACTCCATGATGTCGAACTTGCGATGATGCACAATGCCGTATTCAAGAAGCGTGCAAAGAGGCTGGGCATTATCACAAAGGATATGGTCGACACCTACGGCATTACCGGTCCCAATGCGAGGGCCTGCGGGTTTGCCCGCGATGTCAGGAAGGATAATCCGTACCTGATCTATGACAAACTCGACTTCTCAGTGGTCACCGAAGAGGGTTCCGATGCCTATGCCAGGACCTGGGTGCGACTCAGAGAGATGTACCAGTCAATTGACCTTATCCGGCAGATGCTGCGCCTGATGCCGCAGGAGGGTCCCTTTTTCGAGAAGCTGCCTAATGTGCTCCACTGGAAGGTTCCGGCCGGACAGACCTACCACAAAGCCGAATGCACCCGGGGTGAATATGGATTCTTCATGGTATCCGACGGAACAGAGTTGCCCCGCAGGGTCTATGTACGGGGACCGAGCTATACCCATGCCGTGACTTTGATGGAGCATCTTGCGATAAACACCAATATTGCCGATACTGCTGGCCTGATGGTTTCGCTGCACACCTATCCACCAGAGATTGAGAGGTAAGAGATATGAGTCTTAAAGATATTGTTGCCCCCTTTTCCGTCTGGAAACGGGCCTTTGAAAAGCCATATACTTCAAAAAAACCGATTGACGAGCGCCCCGGGGCCCCGAGGTATCGCGGATTCCATATCAACGATCTTGCTGCCTGTATCGGGTGCGGTACCTGCGAGGAGATCTGCCAGAATGCGGCCATTGACCTGGTGCCGGTCCGTGAGACCCGGCATGGGGATTCGGGGCTGCGACCGAAAATTGATTACGGTCGATGCTGCTGGTGCGCTCTCTGCGTCGATATCTGCCCGACCGGATCGCTGGGTATGAGCAATGAGTACATATGGGTAGACAGTGATCCTGAGGTGTTCCGGTTCATACCGGGAGATGACGAGAAATCCTGGAATAATTCCGAGTTGGGATACCGCCGGGCAGAGGGATACGACCTTTTGGAAGGCCAACGGGTAGAGATGCCGATGCTGAGCTTCGAGGAGAGTCGGAAGAGTTTCGTTGAGATGGTGCAGGGCTATTCTGCGGAGCAGGCAAAAGCTGAGGCTGACCGCTGCATAGCCTGCGGTATCTGCGTGGCTACCTGTCCGGCTCATATGAAGGTACCCGACTACATACGGGCCATCAGGGATGATGATCTGCATGAAGGTCTGAAGATTGTCTATAATGCCAACCCCCTTCCGGCTTCGTGCGGACGGGTCTGCTCACACAGCTGTGAGTATGTCTGTGCGGTGAAGCACAAGGGAGAGGCGCTCTCCATCCGCTGGCTGAAGCGGTATATCATCGACCAGATCTATCTGGATGATTACCAGGCGGTACTTGATGCCGGTGAACCGGATAACGGCAGAACGGTGGCGGTAATCGGTTCTGGTCCCGGCGGGCTGAGTGCTGCCTACTACCTCCGGTTGCTCGGTTATGCGGTAACGGTCTTTGATGCCAACGAGAAGGCCGGAGGCATGCTTCGATACGGGATACCGGAGTACCGGCTGCCCTACGACCAGGTTGACAAGGATGTTGACTATATACGATCACTTGGGGTTGAAATCAGGCAGGATGTCCGTATCGGTGCCGACTTGCCGTTTACGCAGGTCTATGAAGAGTACGATGCACTCTTCTTCTCAACCGGACTCTCCGATCCCTACGGACTTGATATAGCCGGGGAGGATCTGAACGGGGTTCTGTCGGGGCTTGGGATGCTTGATGATGTGACCAAAGGCATTACCCCCGATATCGGGAAATCCGTTGTCGTGATCGGAGGCGGAAATGTTGCCATGGATGCTGCCAGAACATCGCGCCGCTATGGTGCTGAAGTGACCATTCTCTACCGCAGACGGGAAGTTGACATGCCGGCGGATGAAGAGGAGATCCATGAGTCCCAGGGTGAGGGGTGTCTGCTTGTCACCCAGGCAATTCCTCTGCGCATAGAGAAGGGCGATGCCACACGGCTGAAACTCTACTGGGGCAGGGCTGAAATGGTGGATCAGGGAGAAGGCAGACGACCGAAGCCGGTGCTTATCGAGGGCTCGGAAGAAGTGATAGCATGTGATACAGTAATCCCGGCAATCGGACAGTCGGCTGACTACTCGTTTATTCCGGAAGAGATTGCCTCAAGACTGACCTTCCACAGAGGGTACGTGGATGTGAATGAATTCTA
Source organism: uncultured Spirochaetales bacterium (assembly GCA_964605195.1). Classification (GTDB taxonomy): domain Bacteria; phylum Spirochaetota; class Spirochaetia; order JABMQR01; family JABMQR01; genus CAZSBC01. The sequence goes on from CAZSBC010000087.1 coordinate 10,758, forward strand.
CCAGACAGCTGACAGGAAGATTTTTTCCGGTGGCGATATAGTCAATTCGAAACGCGATGCCATAAGTGCCATAGCAAACGGTCATTCCGCCGCGAAAGGTATAGATATCTACTTGACTAATTTTCACAAGGACTCATAGTATCTGGACAGGAGAGGACAAGGCATGGAGAGTGCAAAAACTGAAATTATTGCTTCGATCAAGGAGCGCTTTGACGAGAATCGCTGTCTAATGGTTGAACGGATGTTGTCCATCATGTCCAACCCCATCCGGTTCCATATACTCTGTGCGCTGATGCGTGATTCCTTCTCGGTAACAGAACTTGTGGAACTGACTGACAGCAAGCTGTCAAATATTTCCCAGCAGCTGAAGATGATGTCCCTGGCAGGCTACATAGTGAAGGAGCGCCGGGGTAAGCAGAGCATATATTCCCTGCAGGACGAGCGGGTACGCAGACTGATTGAGACCCTTGAGGAGCTTTTTATATAACAGACCGTCAAGAAAATGCGGATTCCGGGAGATGCAGCAGCGCATCTCCCTTTTGCGTCTGGCCGATTTTATGTATGCTTAGAGTGAATTAATGCTAATCAGCAGTTGTGAACAGGGAGGAAGGAATGCAGTACAGGTCATTTCCCAACGATGCGGGACGTAAGATATCGGCTCTCGGATTCGGCTGCATGCGCCTGCCGACAATCGGCAGGAAGGCCAAGGATATTGACCGCCCCCTTGCCAGGGAGATGATCCGGAGAGCCATAGATCAGGGGGTCAACTATATCGATACTGCCTGGCCCTATCACGGCGGAGAGAGTGAGAAGTTTCTGGCTGATGTGCTTTCAGAGGGGTACCGTGAACGGGTATACCTTGCCACCAAGCTGCCGAGCTGGCAGATCAAGAAAGAAGAGGATTTTGACAGGATTCTCAACAAGCAGCTGGAAAAGCTTAATACTGAATACATAGACTACTACCTCATCCATGCGCTGAACAGGGATTTCTGGGTTAAGCTGCGGGAGCTAGGGCTCTTTGCCTTCATTGACCGTGCCCTAGAAGACGGACGTATCCGGCATATCGGGTTCTCCTTTCATGACAAGCTTGATGTGTTCAGGGAGATAGTGAACGGTTATCCCTGGGAATTCTGCCAGATCCAGTACAACTACATCGACATCGAACATCAGGCAGGGACGGCAGGCCTTGCGTACGCCTATGCCAAGGGTATGGGTATAGTTGTCATGGAGCCGCTTCGGGGAGGTTCACTGACCCAGACGGTTCCTCAGGATGTTGCAGCCCTGCTGAAGGCTGTAGAGAGCGAGCGGACACCGGCCGACTGGGCGTTGAGCTGGGTATGGAATGATCCGAGAGTTACCGTGGTGCTCAGTGGGATGAGTACGATGGGGCAGGTGGAGGAGAATCTGGAGATTGCCGGAAGAGCAGAGGCCGACAGCTTGACAGCCCGGGAACTGCAGTGCATTGACGAGGTACGTAGGCGCTACTTTGAGCGGGTTCAGGTTCCCTGTACGACTTGCGGGTACTGCATGCCCTGTCCCCATGAAGTCGATATCCCGAATGCCTTCCGTTTCTTCAACGATGCCCATATGTTCGATGATATCGAAGGTAAACGGGATGCCTATACCAGATTCTTCTCAGAACGGGGTGCCGATCGCTGTATCGCCTGCGGGGAGTGTCTTCCCAAGTGCCCTCAGCAGATTGCCATACCTGACGAACTGGACCGGGTGAAGGCTCTCTTCTATCCCTGATATCCGACCACGATGACTCCCTGACTCCTGAGAGCTGCGATCTCAAGCTGTCCGTTTGTAAGGGGATTGCCGCCGAGTGATACGAACTGCAGCTCAGGCAGGGAGAGCAGCGGCTCAACTGACTCGATATCATTGTTGTCGATGAAGAGCGTCTCCAGTGATTCCAGGCCCTGCAATGCCTCAATATCAGAAATCTGATTGTCTGAAAGGTCCAGCTCGACCAGATGAACAAGGTCAGCCAGCAGGAAGATATTGCTGAGGCAGTTGCCCGAAAGGTTCAGTCCGGTTATGCCGATGCAGTACTGGATACCCTCAATGTCATGGATGCCGAGATCCGGCAGCTCAATGCTGTCGCGCATCTGCATCAGGTCCACCGGCTCAAGCCGCTGTTCAAGGTTACCGAAACAAGCCGCATTCAGGGCTTCGATGAACTCCATCTCGAACTCAGCTTCGCCGATTGCTGAGCCTGCCTCTTCGGTGTACAACTCCCCATCGACAGCATACTCCTCGACGATATCGAAGGGATCATCGTGCGGTTTTGTAATGCCGCGGAAGGAGGATCCGTCGGGCGGCAATGCCATTGCCCGGTAGAAGGCAATACAATGTTCGTCCTCGGCCTGGATGGCAGCCTGCAGACTATCCCGGTGGAACTGCAGCGAATCGGGGTGGTAGAGCTTGATGAGGTGATAGAATTTGCGCTTTACATCCGGAGACTCATGGGCTGCCTTCTCCGGTTCCAGATGGGCGTACACCGCATTGATATAGGAGAAACGACGCTCCCGGTAACTCCCTATGAGTTTTCGAGAGACCTGCTCAAGCAGCCCCCTGGTAAGATGTCCTTCTGTGCCTGTGATACTTTGGCCCCCTTTTCCTGAATACTTCCCAATGGTGAAAAACCACATCTGTGCGGGCAGGTTACAGATATCTTGCCAGCTGCAATGTCATAACAGCCAATTGCATGTACTCAGGCATTGATCCTGGATACATGGGAAACCCCGTCTGCAAACCTGGAAGCAGGGATCGAATGGACTAGGCAGATTCAGGCGAAGGTCCCCTAGATTATTCCAGAGTGACAGCTTAATCGACTCTTAATTTGGAAAGAAACTGAAAAAGATGTTTCCTCCTGATCGCAAGTCTGAAAATTTTAGTTCTTCACCCTAGCGGTCATACTTGACAAGCTGTATAAAAAAAGACTGGATAGTAATACATCTTTGAGGATGGCTCAGGTTATTGGAATAACCAAGATATCGGAGGGAAAGGCTTTTCATGAACTGAAACGGCATAATTTTGTATTGATCAAAACTGAAGGTAAAGAAAAACTGTCGAGATTTTTCGCTCTATAAGCTATACCATGATACAGAAACCAAATAATCTTTCTATCGTGGTATTGAGAAGAACTATGAATCTGATGAAAGAGACAGGTGTAAAAAGTTGTGGTTTTCGATAAATGCCGATTATTCAGAAATGAGTATACGATCCCGAAATATATTCATGAGGAGGGAATGCCGATGCACTTCTGCGTTCTTGGAATTTAATCTGATGATTAAATATTACCTGAATCCGTATAGAAAATAAAGAAAACAAGCTCAACCAAATGGTGTATAAT
>CAZSBC010000088.1:0-14093 GCA_964605195.1 uncultured Spirochaetales bacterium
CATCCCCTCCTCACCTCTCACAATCCATCCTGCTTTCCTGTATCAGGAGCCTGACACCGGTAGATACGTATGGGACAGGTGCTATGCACTATCGAATCAAATCTGGATGTGATTCCTGACCCAATATTCTCCCAGATAGTGACACCTATTCTTTTTGTCTGTCTCTACTACCGAACAATGCATTTTCTTGCTATACTGTATGTAGAGATCACCTAATATGGTGTGTATCAGATAGGTTGTGGTCATATCACCTGAACGGGTAAACAGGCATTGGGTGGTCTGGGCTGCAGGAAAAGGCGTGAAAAACAGATGACGAACAGAGCGAATGACTGGTTCAGACAGGCACTGAATGACCTGCTGTGGGCTGAAGACACTCTTACAGCCGGGCGGTTTGCACAGGTATGTTTTGTCGCACAGCAGGTTGCGGAAAAATGCCTGAAAGCCTATGCGCTGTACCTTGAGTACGATCAGGTTCGCAGTCACTCCATTACCCAGATATGCAAGGCTCTTCATATCAACGGGGAGCTCGAAACCTTGGGGAAAAAGCTGGACATCTATTATATCAGCAGTCGGTATCCGGATGCATTTCCGGAAGGTGCCCCCTTCGAATACTTCACCGAAGATCAGGCTGTTGATGCATTACAAGCCGCTCGAACCATATCCGACAGTATCGGCAGGAAGATACACTTCAATGAATGAGATACTCGTGAAATCAGCACTTGATCCACTTCAGGGAATGAGCGCCGAGGAAGTCATAGAAAAACTGAAAAAATGCCTGAAAGGAACGGTTGACAGGGCTTACTACTTCGGCAGTTTCAATACTCCTTCCTTTAACCGGCACAGTGATATTGACCTGATGCTTATAGTCAATACGGATACCCCCTTCGCTGATCGACCCCTGCAGTACCTTGCAGTCAGGGACATTCTGCCGAATATCGATATCCTGGTATATACACCTGAAGAATTTGAGAAGCTGACCAGTAATCCCTCTCCCGGATTCTGGAAGAGTGCAGTGGAATCGCTTATGCGGTTCCTATGATGTGCACGACCTGTCCTGAATCCCAGTGATCACTTCACTATACAGCTTTGAATTGGGAACATGTCACCGGCCGAGCTCCCTCAGGAGGCCAGCCAGCACCTTGAGGCGCTCGCTGATTATTTCGTCATCCTCGTGCAGGCAGGCATCGAAGAGCTCGATATCGGATACCAGCTGATCGTTGCCCACCCCGAGATCCACATTCATGGCATCGACCCCATAACGACAGCAGGGTTGTAAAAAAATATAAAATATATGTATTATGGTGACATATTTCTACAAAATATGTTTAAGTTTGCAAAAATAATTGGGAGAAATGCATGGAAAAGAAAGAGTTCAACAAGATTATCAGCAACCTGGTAACGGAATACGACCCTCAGGATAACAGCTATACCTCCTTCAGTGACAGCGACAAAGCAATCATCAACTCATACAGGGCCGTTATCCATGCCATTGCCGAATTCTGGGGTGATCAGTGTGAAGTCGTTCTGCATTCGCTCGAGGATGTGAAAAAATCAGTGTATCATATTGCCAACGGGCATGTTACCGGAAGACAGCAGGGCTCCCCTCTGACAGACTTCACCCTGAAGATGCTGCATTCTGTCCAGGAATCAGATAGGGATTACTCCGACTGTTACTATACCAAGGCCTCCAATGGAACAATCATCCGCTCTGTTTCTGCGATCATACGCAACAGCAGCGGTAAGATCATCGGCTTCCTCTGCATTAACATGAACCTCAATACCCCCTTTATCGATATCCTGCAGAACTTCCTGCCCTACGTGGAGATTCAGACAACCAAGACCCCTGACCTTGTCTTCTCCGATGTAGTCGAGCTGGTTGATCAGATCATCGAGAACACGATCATAGAGGTGAAGAACAATAAGAAATACTCCAACAAGACGAAGGACAAGCAGATAATTGCAAGTCTCTACAAGAAAGGAGTCTTCGATATCAAGGATGCCCTGAAAATCGTATCTGAGAAGCTGAACATCTCATCTCACACAATCTACTACCACATCAGGAAGCTGAAGGAGCGAGAAAAGAAGTAACCATTTGCCCCTGTCCCTGCGTGGTGCTGTTCCCTTCTTATGAAGACCAACTACTGCTCAGGGTGAGCAGAAGTGCATCTGCTCGACAATCGCCTGCATAATAATGGCAACTGAAGCTGCCCCGGGATCAACAGACCCCAAGGATCGTTTCCCCAGATAACTTGCCCTGCCGATGGCTGCAACCATATTCCTGGTACTCTCTGCCCCCTGCTCTGCCATCTGGGAAGCAATGCAGAAAGCTTTTTCTACAGGCTCATTCTTTGCAAGACTATCATTGAAGGAGTTATATACGGGAATCAGGGCATCAAGGATTGTCTTATCACCCGCTTCAGCACCGCCGATATGCTGAATAGCATCAACAGCAGCACAGCATACCGCAGCCATGGCATCCAAATCCAACGTATCGGCATTGGCAACAATTTTCCCCATCCGCAGGAAGGCATTGCCCCAGAGTGGTCCGGATGCACCCCCGCAGTGTTCCATCAGGGTCATGCCCATCGATACCATGATCTCACCGACGCTGCTGTCCGCATTGTCCCACGCAATCTCATCCACGATAACCCTGAATCCCATAGCGAGGGAGGTTCCAAAATCACCATCCCCGATCGCGGCATCAAGGTCACAGAACCGCTTCTCATTGGCAATTACCGTATCAGTAACTATTCGCAGCATACTGAGTAAATCCGACCTGTGCAGCACCTTCATATCTTCTAACCCCTCCCACAAACTAGCTGAAACGGACAGGGGTGACAGCGGGAGCCTGAAGGTATTGCTTCAGCTCATCATCGAGTTTCAGCACCGTCAATGAGGCCCCGGCCATATCCAGTGAGGTCATATAGTTCCCCAAGAAAGTCCTGTTCACTGCAGCGCCTGCCATGGTGAGCAATCTGTGGATACTGCTGTTGAGGATGCATAACTCCATAAGCGGAGTTGCCCCAAAGCCGTTGACGATGGTGGCAACCTCATCCCCCTCCTGCAGCGAAAGGTCCGCCAGCAGCATTGATACCACCTTCTCAGCCAGCTTATCGGCAGAAGTGAGCTCAATCTGTGCAGTACCTGCTTCACCATGTATTCCCACCCCGAACTCTATCCTATCATCATCCAGCGAAAACGTCGGGGTTCCCTTGGCCGGGACTGTGCAGGAGGAGAGGGCAAACCCCAGGCTCCTGACATTGCGAATCACCTTCTCCGCTATGCGTTTGACCTCAGGCAGGTCACAGCCCTGCTCGGCTGCTGCCCCGGCAATCTTATGGACACACAGCGTCCCGGCTACGCCCCTCCGGCCGGCCTTGCTGCCGGTCCTTGCTGTCGCTATGTCATCATCCACATACACTGTTTCAACCTGCATCCCATCCTGTTCCTTCGCCAAATCTGCCGCCCCGTTGAAATTCAGGCAGTCGCCGGAGTAGTTCTTGACGATAAGAAGGGTTCCCCTGGAGGATCGGGCACCGACAATTGCCGAATAGATCTGCATGATCGAAGGCGAGGCGAAGACATCACCACACACCGCTGCATCAAGCATGCCGGTGCCAACAAACCCGGCATGACTCGGTTCATGCCCGCTTCCGCCTCCGCTGATCAGCATCACCTTCTCCCGGTTCATGCTGCTTCTGTAGATAACGCGATGCTTGGTATCGTATGAAACCAGATCAGAATGAGCCAGATAGAAGCCGTTGCACATCTCAGCAACTGCATTGTGCGGGTCATTGATTATCTTCTTCATCCTCAATCCCCATCTCGACATCGGTTGCATGCTTTTTCCAGTCACTTCCCAGATAGGCCTCGATAACCCTGTCGTTATGCTTGATCTCATCGGGAGGACCCTCTGCGATCTTCTTTCCAAAGTTTATGACAATCACCTGCTCAGATATATCCATGACCACCTTCATATTGTGCTCAATGAAGAAGATTGTCTTGCCCTGCTCCTTCAGCTTCCTGATCAGGTCGATCATGACAGAGATCATGTCACCGGACAGCCCTGCCATCGGCTCATCCAGAAGGATCATCTTTGCATCTGTGGCCAACGCCCGTGCTATCTCTATGGTCTTCTGCTGCCCGTAACCCAGATTCTGCGCATAGGTATCGGCATATTTCTCCAGTCCCATCATGGAGAGCAGTTCCATCGCCTTCTCCCGCTTCTCCTGCTCTATCTGCCGTACACGTTTTGATTTCGTTATGGCACCAAACACGGACTCCCCCAAAGAGTCCCGGCATCCCAGCAGGACATTGTCCAGCACATTAAGCCGTTTGTATATCCTGATCAGCTGAAAGGTCCTTACCATGCCCATGTTCGCGATGACATTCGGCTTGCGGCCGGTTACCCTGCTGTCATAGAAATAGGCCGATCCGTTGTTAGGGTAGCTGAAACCGGTGATCAGATTGAATACCGTGGTCTTGCCAGCTCCGTTCGGACCGATCAATGCAGTTATGCTGTTCTCCTCAACAGAGAAATTCAGCTCATTGACTGCACGGAGACCACCGAAATCTTTCCGTAAATCCTGCACTTTCAAGACATCCATCGCTAATCTCCTAGAACTCTCTCTTCCCCAGAATTCCCTGCGGTCTACGTAATATCACAATAACAAGCAGTGCCCCGAATATCATCTGGCGCATATGGCCGGCAATGATGTTGGGCAGGCCGAGATATCTCAGGAGTTCGGGAAGCACTACCATGATAACGGCTCCCACGACCCCGCCCTTGATTGTCCCCATGCCCCCGAAAATGACCATGGAGAGGATGAGGAAGGACTCGGCCAGGGCAAAGCTGGAGGGATCGATGAACCGCAGGTGATGGCTGAGAAGCACTCCTGCTATGCCGGCAAAGAACGATCCAATGGCAAAGGTGATGATCTTGAACTTCGCAACATTCTTGCCGATTGCCAGGGTGGCCGTCTCATCTTCCCGGATGGCCGTCAGCACCAGGCCGAAGGATGACTTGACCACCCGGTTGATCACCCAGATGGTGATGACCACAAAGATGAGGACCAGAAGGGAGTAACTTGCCAGGCTCTTGAATGTGATCCCGAAGATCTTCACATAGGGGATGCCCGGGATGCCCAGGGGGCCCCTCGTCAGCGACTCCCAGTTGTTCAGGACCGAATAGCAGATGACGGCAAAGGCAAAGGTGGCAAGCGCAAGATAATCCCCCTTCAGGTTCAGGGTGGGATAGGCAATAGCCGCTCCGAATGCCGCTGCTATCAGTGCCGCGATGAGGACCTCTATGAGAAACGGCATATGCAGCGAAACAGCCAGCAGCGTACCGGCATAGGCCCCTATGCCGTAGAAGGCTCCATGGGCAACCGAAAACTGTCCCATATACCCCAGGGGAAGATTCAAACTTGTGGAAAGAATCACGTATATACCGGTAATGATGAATATTTGATAGATAACCGCCATCTAATCCTCCCGCTTCTCTGCTTCAACACGCTTCAGGACAGAACGCAGCAGCATGAAAAACAGCAGCAGTCCCAATGCAATGGCATCTTTCCACCCTGCGTTGAAGAACATGATTCCGAAGTTCTCAACCGAACCCAGCAGCATGCCTCCCGCAAGGCATCCGCCGATATTCCCGATGCCGCCGATTATCGAGGCCACGATCGCCTTGAGCAGGGCCACGCCACCCATGATGGGGGTAAGATCGGTCTCCAGGCATATCAGGCAGCCGGCAAAGGCTGCTATCCCGCTTCCCACGGCAAATGTCCCGATGCAGATCTTATCGGTGTTTATCCCGACGATCGTTGCCATTGTCTCCTCATTAGATGTGGCCCGCATGGCTATCCCCAGCCTCGTCTTCTTGAGGACCAGCAGCAGGAGCAGCACCACGGCAAGCATGGCCACGAAGATGATGATCTGGGTCGAAGTGATCGTTGCATTCTCACCCAGTGAATAGACACGCACATCGATATTCTTCCTCACACTCAAGACCCTGCTGCCGAAGATTGCCGCCACCAGCGCGTACATGAACATCTGGATCCCGATTGATGAGGCGACGAGCGCCCAGCTCGGGGCATTTCTTATCATCAGGGGCCTGAATGCCAGCAGATTGATCATCGTCATGAGCATGCCTGCAACGGCCACAGAGAGAAGAAAAGCCAACGGGATCGGTATGTTCAGCAGCACATTGAAGGTGTACGCAAGATAGGCACCGAGCAGATAACTCACCCCATGGGCCATGTTGAAGAAATTCAGGGTCCCATACACCAGGGTGAACCCCAGGGCCATCAGGGTATAGATACTTCCGCTAATAATTGAATTGATCACTATTTGTCCAATCATCTTTTACCTCTGGTATTCAGCTTCCCAGGAATGTCTGCTTCACCTTGGGGTTGTTCAGCAATTCCCCGGCCACGCCCTCCATGAATACTTCCCCGATAGTATAGAGATAGGCGCGGTCAACGATGCTCAGGGCCTTAAGGGCATTCTGCTCCACAATAATTATCGTCACCCGGTTTTCCTGCTGGATCTCCTGTATCTTCTGGTAAATCTCATCGACGATGATGGGGGCCAGCCCCAGGGAAGGCTCATCCAGCAGGATCAGCTGCGGCCGCAGCATAAGGCAGCGCCCGATGGCCAGCATCTGCCGCTCACCGCCGCTCAGGGTACTCCCCAGCTTCGTCTTCCGGGCAGCCAATGCCGGGAAGAGGGAGTAGACCATCATCAGGTCGGACGAGACTCCCTGTCTGTCCCTTCTGACGAAAGCCCCCATCAGCAGATTCTCCTCGACTGTCAGTTTCGAGAAGACCTTGCCGCCCTCAGGGACGTATGAGATACCCATTTCGGCCCGCTTGTGCGGGTGGACTGTCGAGATATCATCTCCGTTGTATACAACGGCCCCCTGCTTGGGCCTGATGATCCCGAAAATCGTCTTCAGGGTTGTCGACTTCCCCGCCCCGTTGGGGCCGAGTATCCCGACTATCTCCGACCTGTCGATATGAAGATTGATACCTGATATCGCCTTCAACTCGTTGTAGTAGGCATCGATATTCTCTAACCTTAGCACCTGCTCGCCCATGCAACACCCCTCATACTACGCTTTCCAGTGCCGCGAGTATGTCCCTGGAAAAGGGCATGCAGCCCCTCACATACTCTGCCTGTAATACATGCCCCTGACAGGATTCATAACTTCTCCTGGCACAGTTTCCCAGGAACAGGTAATGACACTCCTCATCAATTGGTATCTGCCCTTCACTCTCACCCATGACAATTGTCAGCTTTGTATCCCTGGAACAGCGTCCGCTCTCAACATACCGTTTCAATGCATTCAGCAGCTGGATGGTGCACCCGGAGCAGGCATTCCGCTCCATAATCCGGATGTTGTCCATCTTCTGCCAGTCGGTAAAATAGAGGGCCACCAGTTCGTCCAGTTTCGATGGCGGAATGCGAACAGGACGCCTGACCTGGGCAATTTCGTTTCCGATCACCTCGATCTCAGCTTCGGCAATGGAGCTGCCTTCCTGCTCGGCTGCCAGGCACAGATGGGTAATGTCAAAGGGGTCAATGGAGAGTACCCGCGCCGTTACCGCATCTGCAGCCACCGATGTATTGCCCGCCAGAATTGTATTCATGGGAATGCTGCGCATCATCATCTCATGGACATAGGTTCCGTCAACTATGGTCAGGTCAGGCTTCACGACAGCATACAGATCCACGATGGCTGCCGCCAGGTTGGTTCTATGGAACCTGCGCTTGTCCGCATCCGATATCACGCCCTTCATATTCTTCAGGGCCCCGCTGATGTGGAGTACCGGGACCGTCTTCATCCTGGGGATGTTGATGATGAAATCGGCATCGATGACCTCCTGTGAGACTGCAATGGCCGCAATGGCACGATAATCGGGTACCGGTGTCCTGACATACCTGCCCTTTTTCAGGTCAAGCAGTGTTGCTGAAGTGCCCTTCAGCAGCTCCTCTGTCCCGGTTCTCCTGAATGCCAGCGCGGTATCGAATCCCACGACACTCGCATCAGCTACCACTATCTCCGGCACTCCGGCTTGCTCGAGCAGTCTTACCACTGCCAGGGTTACCAGCGGGTTCGTTGTCGATTCACGGCTGTCCGAATTCAGGTTCGGCTTGATCAGTACCCGCTTTGCCCTAGCAAGCCTGTCCAGACACACCGGCAGCATTCTGATACACGAAGCCACTGCACGAGTAACATGCTCTGCATCTATCACATCTAGTTTTTCAATAACCACTTGCTCTTTCATTGATACAATCCAATGGTTGGGACGCTCTCATTTTGCATGCAGACCGCCATCAACATAGAGGATATGCCCGCTTATATAGTCAGAGGCACTAGAGGCTAGAAACAGAGCCGTACCTTTCAGCTCAGAAGGTTCTGCAACCCTTCCAGCTGGTATCGTGTGCACGGCATCAGCAAATATCTTGGTACTCAGCTGCTCATAATCGAGTTCGGGATAGAGGGTCTTCCCGATCTCCGTTCTGATAAACCCCGGAGCGATTGCATTGATCTGAATGTTCTTCTGCGCATAGCAGACAGCCATATCTTTGGTAAGACCCATAATACCTGCTCGTGCCGCACACATACCTGCCGCCTTACCATTATAACTGCCTCTTTCAGAAATTGTCGAACACATATTCACGATTTTTCCCGACTGCTGTTTCAGCATGCTCTCAAGCGCGCATTTGCAGCAGTTGAATGTCCCCGTCAGGTTCACCTGCAGCAGCCTCTGCCACTCAGCTTCAGGGAAGGCATGCGGCTCATACTCCCGGCTGGCCACCCCCGCCATATTGAAGAGGATATCCAGTGATCCGGCTTCATTGCAGATCCTGCTGAATACTGCGGTTACAGATGTCATGTCGGCAATATCAACGGCTAATCCGAAGGAGTCGGAACCATACATCCGCTGCAGCCGCCCGGCCGTTTCCACAGCACCGGCTTCATCGATATCCAGGCAGTATACTCTTGCTCCCGCCCCGGCGAGGGCTTCAGCGATGCTTTGCCCGATGCCCCCTGCAGCTCCGGTAACGGCTGCAACCTTGTCACTGAGACTGAACAGCGCAAGACCATCTCTATCCATCAACTCAACCCCAAAGCAACCAGACAGGGCCTGGCTTGCTGCCGGGCCCTGTCATTGCATGCCTGTCAATCACCAATATCCAGATACCCTGTCTCCAGATATTTCCCATTCTCTATCCTGCGTACCGTTACCGGCACCACTCTGTCGCCAATCCTGGTGAACGACACGACGCCGGTCACCCCGGGATAATCCTTAAGCTCACTCCCCAGGTACTCGTCAACTTCGGGTCCGGTAACCCCTGATTCCCTCATCGCCTTGATGAGGATATTCACGGCGTCATACATATATTCGGAGATGATACCGACCTCATCATCGGGGAACATGGCCTTGAAATCCTCAACATATTTGCTGCGGACCTCCTCCCCGCCGGCTGCTGCGGTAGAGTCGACAAGATAGTGGACGCCGTTGGCGGCACTGCCTGCCAGGCCGATGAAACTGGGATCGCCCCACATGGAGCTCATTCCCAGCACCTGAATCCTGTCCATGCCAAGCTCCTGCATCTGCCTGAGAATGATTGCCCCTTCGGTGTGGGAAGATGCGATGACTATGACATCCGGATTTGCAGCCTTGATCTTTGTCAGCTGGGTCCGGTAGTCGGTTGAGTCCTGTGCAAACTTGTCCTCGGCAACCACCTGCCCGCCAAGTTCTATGAACCGCTGCTTGATTATGGGCTGTACGTTGGCGCCATAATCGGTGTTGGCGATCAGGGTAGCCATCTTCCGTTTCCCCAGCTCATAGTAGGCATATTTGGCGGCAACATTCCCGTTGAGGGCATCCGATGAGCAGAGCCGGTAGATATAGCCGCCCGGGGATGTCAGGTTGGGATTTGATGAGAGCGGAGCTATATAGGCAACCTCATTCTCCCGGCACAGCGGTGCTCCAACCAGGGCAACCGAGCTGAATAACCCGCCTGCTATCACATCGACCTTATCGACGGTGATCAGTTTCTGGAATGCGCTCAAACCGACCTTTGCCACAGCCCCGTCATCCTCCAAGGCAAAGTCAACCGGGACTCCGTTGATTCCGCCTGTGTCGTTGGCCTGCTTGATTGCCAACTCCACCCCTCTCAGCCCATCCTCACCGAGATTGGCAACGCCACCTGACATCGGCAGCACGATTCCGATGGTTACCTTCCCGGATGCCCCATCCCCGCCTTCCTGGGCGGCTCCGGCAAATACTGCCAGGCCACACACACTGATGAGGACCACCAGCGTCACGACTACTCTCTTTACCCATACTTTCATACCAATACCTCCATCTATTCAGCCCTGATAAATCGGGCCAGAAAATGCCTGAGAACCTCAGGTTCTTCGGTGATGGCCAGCCCCTTCACCGAAGTTCTCCTCTCAAATACCCTCCTGACTCCTTCAGCTATATAGTCCATATGCCGGTTTGTATACACCCTTCTCGGTATTGCCAGCCTGAAGAGCTCCAGCTCGGGATATGCCACTTCACCGGTTACCGGGTCCTTTTCCCCGAAGGCCAGGAATCCCAGTCCCAGGCCCCGTACCCCGGACTCTATGTAGAGCTCCACGGAGAGCACATCTGCCGGGAACTGATCCTGGGGAAGCTGGGGAAAGAAGTGGGCTGCATCAATGAACACGGCATGGCCGCCGATGGGCCTGACCACCTGCACCCCCATGGCAGTGAGCTTGTCCCCGAGGTAAGCCACCTGCCCCACTCTGTTGGCGATGTGCTCGTCATCAACCATCTCGTAGAGTCCGCGGGCCATTGCTTCGAGATCCCTGCCTGCAAGGCCGCCGTAGGTGGCGAAGCCTTCGTACAGAATGAGGGTCGGCAGGATGCGTGCGTATATCTCCTTCGACCTGAGACCGATGAAGCCCCCGATATTCACCATCGGATCCTTTTTGGCGCTGAAGGTGCAGCCGTCCACGTAGGAGAACATCTCCTTAAGGATTTCCGCCACGCTCTTCTGCTGGCAGCCCTTCTCACGGACCTTGATGAAATGGGCATTTTCCGCGCAGCGGGCGGCATCCATGAATACCGGGAGCTTATAGTGGTCGGCCACCTCCCTGACCTCCCTGAAATTCTCCAGCGAGACCGGCTGCCCTCCCCCTGAGTTGTTCGTGGCGGTGATGATGATGAACGGGATCTTCCCGACTCCGTGCTTCTCTATCACCTGCTTGAGCTTCGAGATGTCCACATTCCCCTTGAACGGGTGAAGGTCCCCGGGATCATAGGCATTGTCTATAACGCAGTTCACCGGGGTCGCCCCGTTGTTCTTGATATGGGCATCGGTCGTATCGAAGGGCATGTTGAAGGGTACGATATCGCCCTTGCTGATCAGCGTACTGAAGAGATAGTTCTCGGTAGCACGTCCCTGGTGGGCCGGAATGACATACTCCAGTCCAAGCACATCCCGGACTGCGTCTTTCAGGTTAAAGAAGTTCCGGCAGCCGGCATAGGTCTCATCACCGGTAACCAGGCCTGCCCATTGATTGTCGCTCATTGCAGAGGTTCCGCTGTCGGTCAGCACATCGATATAGACATCAGACCATTTCAGGTTGAATACATTGAAACCAGCCTCTTCGATGCTCTTTTCCCGCTCAGCACGGCTGATTCGCCTTATCGGTTCGACTACTTTTATCTTGTAGGATTCAGCCAAATCAAGTTCATTATACATCTGTTTCTCCTTATCCGCATACTGCTCCGTTACCGGGCAGCAACAAACTCAATCTCAATATCAGAATTCAGCGGCAGGCTGCTCACTTCCAGGCAGCATCTTGCCGGGGGGTCTTCGGTAAAATAGTTGCCGTAGACGGCATTCACTGCGGGAAAGTTCTTCAGATCCCGCAGGTATATCGTTGCCTTGACGATATTTCCCATCGTCAGTCCCATCTCCTCAAGCATATGCTTCACATTATCCAGGATTACCCGGGTCTTCTCCTCAATGCCTCCTTTGACCAATTCGCCGGTCGAAATATCAATTGGCAGCTGTCCGGAAAAGAATAGTAATGTATCTGCTGCTACCACTTGGGAATACGCCCCGATCTCTTTCGGTGCCGATACCAGTCTGCAAATTTCTTTCAATCTCCTACCCCTCCCATGTCATCCAACTGCGTGCACTTCCTACGTGCACGTCACTGCTTCAGCGCACGCAGGTAGTTGTAAATAGTGTATTTCGATATACCCAGTTCGGTGCTGACAATTTCCATTGCATCCCTGACGTTAAAGATTCCCCTCTTATTCAGCTCGGTGATGACCTTCCTGTTCTTCTCGGTTGATGACATCCCTTTGCGCTTGCTCACGCTTTCCTGGACCTCCAGCAGCGACTGCTTCACCAGCTCCTCGATGGTTGTCGGATAGCGTTCGTGCAGCTGCTTGCTTTTTGCAGAAGGCAGCGACATCTCGAGAAAGCTCTTCATGAAGGAGTCAAGCGGCAGGGAGATATCGATATTGATGCAGAGCATCGCAATAGGTTCGGAGGCCGTATTCCGTATCAGGATGGTCACCGACTTCAGTCGCTGCCCCTCCTTCGGGCTGCTGTAGTAGGACCCGATGACATCATTGTCCAGCGAGTAGGACTTCTTCAGCACGCTCAGGGCCAGATCAGTCATCGGGGAGCCGATATTCCTTCCGGTAACATGACCATTCTCGATCGCTATGACACTCTTGTCCAGATTCTTCAGGGAGTGGAGCACCACCTCACAATTCTGCCCAATGACGCAGGCTACTCCCCTGATGACATTCGTCAGGTTCGCAATCAGGGCATCATCATCCAAACCTGCCGAAATGTCCTCAAGATCAAGAAAATCATTCTGTTCATGCAATAGATCTTCCTGCAAAACCGATCACCTCATTCCCTCTTTCAGGTTCAATTACCCTTTTCACCTATTTGTCACGGGATGGTCGTCACCATGGTACCAGGGGAAGAGCTGCATGCTCCATCCGTGCAGGTAGTTGCTGTATGTTGTCAGGGCTTTGTAGAGCTCTACAAGCTCTTCCCGTGACTTCGCTGCACCGCCGATCTCTATGGCCCTGCCCACGAAGGAGCCGAGCTTCTTCATGCCTATATACCCGATAAACATGGCATTGACCGAGGTCAGGGCTTCCAGGGAATTCTGCAGGGCCTCCACGTTGCAGTTCTCCTGCGACGCTATCTGGAGGATGCTTGAGAGCACATAATTCAGGTGCCGTATCTCCCCGTTGGTAAAGACGATCGGCGTGAAGGCCTGTTCAAAGGGACCAACTCCGGCTTCCAGCCGTCCTGCTGTCATATCGACCAGCTCCTCGGGCGGAGTCAGCCAGATCTTCCTGGTCTCGGCATATATCTCCTCTATCAGCTGATCTGCCGCGCTGTTTCCTGTCCTGTTGAAGGCAATGGAGAAATCCCTTTTCTCCTTCTGTCCCGGCAGGCGGACTGTTGCGGTAATGATCTCTTTCGTCCGATATTCCGCTTCCCAGATTTTCTTTGCAGCTATTCCCAGCTTCTCCATATCCTCCTCAAGGACCTGCCCGATGGGATAGGGGGCAAGGGGCTCTGTCACTTCTCCGTACTTGATGCCGAGGAGCTCGAAGGATCCGAGCACGACTCGCCCGTTTGGCTGCTCCGGCAGCAGTTCCGTCGTTTCCGGCTTGAAGTAGACGGCCTCTACTATTGGTGAATAGTGGTAAACCTGATAACCGGCTATGACGGAGTGGAACTGGATGCAGGTGTAGGGCAGATAGGAGAGCAATGCCTCGCAGAGGTTCCTGTTTTTCTCCCAGAGCAGCTTAAACCTGATTGTAATGTCAATCGGCTGGTACTCGATTTCAACAATATTTTGTCTTTTTTCTCGTTCCATATATATTTCCTCCAAAAATGTTTTAAATATGTCCTTATAATTACATGTAAATTTGTATTTGTCAAATATTTTTGTATATTTTATTGACTTATTCAACAAATATTGTAATATGATACATATATAGATACAATAAAGGGGGAATCCATGAAAACTTTCTACAATC
>CAZSBC010000089.1:0-14016 GCA_964605195.1 uncultured Spirochaetales bacterium
ATATCACTCAACCATATGATTGTCGACATGGTGTTATACAGAAAATGGGGGTTAATCTGAAACTCAAGCACTTTCAGTTCAGCCTTTCTTTTCTGTTCCTGCACGGCAACCATATCATCAAAAGCCATCTTCAACTCTTTGATCATGATGTCGAAACTGTGCTCCAGCTTACCGATCTCACCCCGTTTATTGGTTTCTGCTCGCACATCCCAATCCCCGCTCTGCGCCTTTTCCATGCGCGTCACGAGGGATTTTATCGGATTCACCACACTTCTCGTGAATAAAAAGGCCAATAGAAAGCAGACAATTATCAGAACACCTGAGAGCACATAGGTGAAAATCAGGATATACCTTGCTCCCTTACGAATCTCTCTTCCGGGAACTATATTGAAATATGTCCAATTATTTCTTGGATCCGTATAGTGTGTGAGCAGGAACTGCTGCCCAGCCATATCTACCGTGGAGTCTCCTTCATTTTCCATGGGCCATTGCAGATCAGGCATCACTGCTGACAGTTCATACCCGATTTTTGTTTTATCGCTATGAGAAATAATATAATTCATCTGATTGACAATAAAGAAATCGGAGGTTCCCTTGTTCACGAAATTGCTATAGAGATTATAGAGATACGACTCCTTAATATTTGAAATAAGGTATCCGATTGTTTCAGGATATGCTATTTTCCTGATAACCCTCACCAGAGGAATGACGGTCGCACCATCCCTGATCATGGGATTACCCCAAAAATAACTTTTCTGCTGTCCAACAGCGAAATCAAACCATGCGTTTTCTGTAAAATCCGCAAGATTCCAAACACTTGACGGTGAGTTTGTATATCTCGGTCCACCTGTGGAAAACAGAAACAATGCTTCCGTACCAGCCAGATATTTATAGTTCTGAAGTAGTTTGTCAATCTCAAAGATGAGTTTTTCCCGTTGTGATAGCGTTAAGCTCTGATTGGATTCCGGAGAGAGCAGCTTCTGAACATTCTGGTCCAGAAGGAAATTGATTCCGACTAGCTGACGTTCCTGAGTAGCCTGGTACACTTTTCCACTGATATCTCTGAGTATGTTAATTTTTGAACCCACTTCCTGTTCTACCAGCAGATCTGTTGAGATCCTGGCAGTAGTTATGGACATGATGAAAATGGGAATTAAAGCTACCGAGAAAATAATGAGCAGTATTTTATATTTCAGGCTCAATCTTTTCCTCTTCCTGCTAATGACTTGTCATGCAGATACTCATACCGTATGGTGATTTGCTTCCGATCACCCGGAGAGAGCATCGGCAGCCGACCCTCTTCCCGCAGCCTCTCTCTTCCTACCGGCAGCACGTTACAGGGTTCCAGCCCGAGCACATAGTGCTGCTTCCGCAGCATCTTCCACTGTACCATGTTGGGAAGCTCATTCGGGTCAAACTCCAGTCTGACCCTCGGGGAACTCTCCGGTCTGTTTATGTCCTGTAGCAGTTCCACCCAGGCTTTCCCCGCATCCGGGGAAAAGGTGTGGTAGAAGAGCCGTTCATCATACCTGTCAGCCGGTTCCCGGAACCGGTTCCACCGCTCCATCTCACCCGGCTTCTCAGCCTCACTGTTGCCGGGCACCGGATCCCCGCCGCTGCTGATTACCCCGGCATCCGGGTTGAGCAGCGGATACCCGAAATTGATGTGGTAGAGCATCATGACAGGCATCGGTTCTGTCCCGCGGTTCTCGATGGTATCGATGATCGTGAACCCCTTGCGGGTCGAGTCGGTTTCCACCCTCCGCATCAGCACAGCGTAGTCACCGAAGAACTTGACCTCCCTGAGGGTTCCTTCAATGGCAAGGCTGAGGATCCCGTCAGCAAAATCCTGGTATACCCGCACATCCTCAGCCGGTGTGTTGGAGATCCTGCCGTGCAGCCCCAGCTGCTCACCGTTGTCCACCTGCGGATGGCCTGCATAGGTTATTCCGCAGGTCGTAAGTGTCCCCACAAAGAAGCTGCGCAGCCACTCCACCCCGTCCTTCTCAAAGAAAGCCGGGGCGGTAATCCCGGTACCGGAGGAGAAGTGGAGTCCCATGCCGTCTGCATAGACATAGGGTATATCCATACCGCGCCCGGGAAGCACCATCATATCAAGACCGTTGCCGTTCTTGATGACAGCGGCATCGACATTGTCCATCTTCCCTTCCGAAAGCCTGCAGCGCTGGATGAAACCAAGCTGTTTCGCATCCCCGATATAGTCCCGTAACTCCATGGCCTCCCCTCCAGCCTATGGCTGATCAATATACCCTACAGGGGGTTATTGATATGGTCATTATTGATTTCATTGTACCATGTACAATACCCTAATCACAGTCATGCAGCCATTCCTTATAGAGAAGATGCTGCCGGTAATCCGGCTGCACCCGTTGCTCAACTGCTACCCAGGCCTGCTGGACCTCCCGTATCTCACCAAACCAGCGGCACCCCCGTGCCGCGACCATGGCTGCCCCGAAGGTACCGAGCTCCTTCTCCCGACAGGCAACCATCTCGGCAAAGAACATGTCCGCCTTTACCTGCAGCAGGTCCATGCTTCTGTTGGCTCCGCCGGTAGCGACGACGCGTCTTACCTCACCGCTCCCCGACACCGTTCGGGAGAGCTTAAGGATCTGATAGGCGATATGCTCGGTTATGGCCCTGACCTGATCGGCCCGGGTGGGGGCATCTGTCCCCTGCCTGGTGACGAACTGCTCCTCCAGGGTGCTGCCCAGGACAGCATCGGAATACCGCAGGCCGGATGCTCCCGGAACAGTCTCCCGTACAAGGGCAAGCATCTCATCGATCGTGATATCGGGAAAGTAGCGTGAGTGGTAATCTTCGATCACCTGGGCACCGGGATCCCTGAATGCGAGATAGGAGAACTGACCGCTGCCTAGGGCCGGACCTATGGACACGGGGATATCACTGCCGTCTGTATCCGCAGGCGCATACCTTTTTTGTACGGCTAGCGCGGCGAGAACCGTGCCGGTAGACTCGCTGACATCGGCAATCGCTCCAAGCCCGGCCCCGACAGCCGCAACCACATGGTCCAGCCCTCCGGCAAAGAGCGGAATGCCCTTCGGGAGCCCGACAGCCCCCTCAGCCTCGCTGGCTGTGTAGCCGCACACCTCACCCATCGGCAGGACCGGGGAGAACAGGTCAGGGGAGAACCCGAGAATATCCAGCCCCCGCTCCCAGAACCGTATCTTCCTGACATCCAGGCAGCCGAGCAGCGCTGATGTGCCGGCATCGGTCACGGCCGTTCCCGTAATCCCATAGATGAAATAGTCGGAAATCGACATGAAATGACGGACCCGGGACCACATTTCAGGATCATGCTCCTCAAGGTAGAGCAGCTTGGCCAGGGCGAAACCGGTACCGGTATACCCCTGACCGGTGATCTGGCTGTAATCACGATGGCCCCAGAAGGCAGCGAGCCTGGGATCGACTTCATCGGTGTAGACCGTTGACCAGACAACAATATCGGTCAGCGGCTTCATATGCTCATCAAACAGGATAAAGGAGTTGGCCTGGGAACCATAGGATACTCCGGCGATCTCTGTAGCTGAGATCCCGGCCTTCCCGAGGGCACTGGCAGTGCATTCACTGAGACGTTTCCAGAACTCCCCGGGAGGGATGGTAACTACAGCCCCTTCTGTAACTTTCGGGGTACGGACCCTGCCGACCCCGAGAACCGTGCCGTCTCTCCGCACTACGGCAGCCTTGAAATAGCTGGTTCCCAGATCATATCCTAGTACATAGTCCACCGCAGTTCCTCCCGGTACGTATCAATAGATAATCAGCGCTATACGGATCTCAGCAGCCTCTCCGTTGCCTTCACCAGCTCTTCGCCGGCTTCCGGGGCAAACAGACCGTTCGATGCCTCATAGCCGCCCTCCGCGGCAGCCTCTTGCGTCACTATGTATCCCTGGAACTCCCCGTTTGCCAGCGAAATGACAAACACATCGGGAAACTCAGCCTTGATGCGCAGCCCGTACTCCACGAATACCTCGCCTGACCAGCCCACGAACTTCCACGGGCCGATCGTAATGACCTGGACTTCCGCCGGAAGGCTCTCCTGATAGTAGGCCTCAAGGCCACCGCTGGCTGAGAGCTGTGCCAGGGTAACTACCTCTTCAGCCCCGAAGATATCGCATTCAACAGTTCTCACTTCGGGAGCCGGAGCCCCCTGGGAACGCATCTCCTCAATCTCCAGCTGGAGTCGGGAGAGCTTCTCTTTCGCGCTCGCAAGCGGAGGAAACTGCTTGCGCGGCAGATCGTCTATCAGGGTACGCACCGCCCCTACCGTGACATCTGTCAACATCGTTACGGATTCAAGGGACTTCTCAACGGCCTTCCCGAGAATATTCCCAAGCCGTTTAGCCTCGGCAAAGGTGGTCCCCCTGACCACGTGACGGGGACTCTGGTTGCCGCAGGGACCATTATGGTACAGCATCACACACCCCGATCCAAGCACCTCCTCTTTCAGATAGAGCTTGGCCATCCCGGGAAAGTCCCCGCTGATCAGGGTTGAATCCTCATGGAGCACCGTCGGATGCATTGATCCCACCATCATGCAGGCCAGATAGCTGCTCCGTTCCTGATCCATGACTGTGACAACCGGTACCTGGTGATCCGCCGGACCGGCAGGATCACGCCTGTTCGTACCGATTCCCGTACTGTCAGCAACGGAGATACCGATCACTGCCGGTTCGGCCCTGCGGAAGGCCTCAACAGCGGCTGATACCGATCTCTCACGCACCATCTCCATGTAGGCAACATCCGCCCTCGGGACAACGGGATCGTTGAGATTGCTGGCATAGTTGTTCATCATGGGTCCGGAGTGGGTATGGGTTGCCGTTATCATGATGTTTTCTTCAGGCAGCCCGGTCAGTTCCGCTATCTCTTTGCGCATCTGCCCGGAGAGCCTTTTGTCGACAAAGATCAGGTCATGGGCAACAAATATTATGCCCCGTTCCCCGTCGCCGATAAACAGCGCGGCAGCATGGAGATCATCATGCACCCCGGTGCTGTAACGCTCGACGTGCGGGTATCCATAGAGGAACTGACTGTCAGAAGGGGTAATGACTGCTTCGCAGGCTCCGGCCACTATATTTCCCATTGCGTGCCTCCTGGGCATCCGCCGCGGACAGCTTGCCCGCGGCGTGTTATCGTATCTGTATACCTATACCTGCTCGGTTGAGCAGTTCTTCTGTGATCTCAGGGCTGCCGTAAAGAGGCTGTGGCTCATGGCGGCCTCTTCCGGTGTGACACAGCCGGCAAATTTCCTCAGCGGGGTACCGTGCTCAAGCTCGTAGAGGAAGGCCGCCCACATCTGCAGGATGGCATCGGAGAAGCCGAATTCAAAGATGCCCCCGGTCACCGACTTGAACGGGGTCTCATGCCCCATATCCTCGCGGCACCAGGCCTGTTCACCACCGGCATAGCGCATGTACTCCAGGGAGTTAATGTTCTTTGTGCTGAACTTCGCCGATCCCTTCATACCCTTTATCGTAAGGTACCAGGTGTTCTTCTCCCCGGGAGCGATGCGCTGCGTCTTCAGGGTCATGGGGAAATAGTTCCCCTCACCGTCACTGTCCTCGACATCGCAGAGCAGTGTTGCGTTGTCCCAGGTCTCGCAGACAGCCATGCCGCCCTTGCCGTCAGGCCGTTCAGGGACCAGGTTGCTCAGGACTGCCCGGACACTCTGGGGAATCCATCCGGCCCGGAAGGGCACATGGCACACATGCATGCCGAGATCTCCCATGCAGCCGTATTCACCGTTAGCCTTGATGATCCGTTTCCAGTTTATCGGCTTGTTCGTATCCATGTCGCTTGAGTGGAGGAAACCCGCCTCAACCTCCACAATGCGCCCGAACTCATCCGCTTCAAGCATGTCACAGAGGCGCTGCATTGCCGGCGCGAAGGGGAATTCAGAGGAACAGCGGACAAAGACATCCGGGTTCTCCTGGATTGCCTCCATGATGGCGTCATTGGCGGCCTTGTCGATTCCGAAGGGCTTCTCACCTAGCAGGTGCTTCCCGGCCCTGATGATATCGACATAGAACTGTTCGTGGAGAAAGTGGGGTACGGCACAGTAGACGGCCTCCACCTCCGGGTTTGCCAGCAGCTCCCGGTAATCCTCGGTTACCTGGGTGACCGTTTTCAGCCCATCTTTGTACCAGGCAATCTCCTCGGGGGTTATCGGGGAGCCGCAGATCGCCACAATCTCAGGAGCAATATCCATCCCGGAGAGGTGGGGCCAGCGCATCACGGCACTGGCGAACTCACGGCCCATCAGGCCGATTCCGATTATTCCGAATTTCACTCTTTTCATCATCTCCGCCTCCCGACTCTAGTAGCCGTATTCCTTTTCAACTTCCCCAATGGCCTCTTCGATCATCTGAAGCCCTATTTCGGCATAGTGCTCATCCATGATGATCGGCGGGGACATGCGCAGGATGTGTCCTGCCGGAATCCAGGCCAGCCCCTTTCTGAAGGCTTTCTGGTACACCAACTTGCCGGCCTCCTCGAACGGCTCCTTGGTCTCCTTGTCCTTGACCAGCTCTATTCCCAGGAGCATACCCTTGCCCTTCACGTCACCGATGATCGGGTGGTTCTCCTTCATCTCAACCATGCGCTTCATGAAGTAGTTGCCGACTCTCGTGGCATTGTTGAGCAGGTCCTCCTCCTCAATGACCTCAATGGAGGCCAGCGCCGCGGCACAGGCCATCGGGTTACCGCCGTAACTTGAGGAGGCGGATATTTTATCAAGGGCATCGGCATTCTCTTCGCTCACAACCATAGCCGTTACGGGGAATCCGTTACCGAAGGATTTTCCGAAGGTGACGATATCGGGTACGACATCCCAGTGATTCATGGTAAGCCACTCCCCGGTCCGTCCCATTCCAGCCAGGACCTCATCGTCCATCAGCAGGATTCCATACTCGTCACAGAGAGCCCGTAGTTTCGGGAAGAAGTCGTCCGGCGGGAAGATAGACCCACCCCAGCCCTGAACCGGTTCCAGGACGAATGCAGCTACATTCCCGACAGTGGCTTCCTGGATAAACTCCTTGTAGTATTCAATATACTGGTCAGTATCGATTGTTCCGTCCGGTTTTGTAAAGGTCGGCCGATAGGGATTGGGTCGCGGAACCATGTAGAAACCCGGGGCCCGGGTCGGCCCGTAACTCAGGACATCGCCGCGTACCATCTGGGCACAGCTTACCGCCCCCATGGTCTTCCCGTGGAAATCACGAAAGCAGGAGATGAACTCATGTTTCCCCGTTATAGCCCGTGCTGCCCTGAGGCCGGCCTCAACCGCTGCGGTCCCGTCACTGTAGAGCTGTATGGCATTAAGCTTCCCGGGTAGCACCTCAGCCATCTTCTCCATCAGCTTCTCCTTGACCGGAGTGGTGAAGTCATGGGCATTCATAAGGCGCTTCGCCCAGTAGGCGATGGCATCTGAGATCTTCGGATGACAGTGCCCTAACGAGGTAACGTAGATACCGGAAGAGAAGTCCAGATACCTGTTCCCGTCAACATCGGTAAGCGTAATGCCGTACCCTTCATCAAAACAGACCGGAAAGAGCTTAACCTGACCGCTGAGGCCGTGCATATACTTTGTGGTCCGCTTGTGCATTGCTTCTGATTTTGGACCGGGCAGATCCGTTACCAGGTGCGGAATCCCCTCTGCGCTCTCTTTCCACCAATCTTTTCCCATCATGTTCCTCCAATTATTAGGACGGGCACCGGCTCTCCGGATGCCATCTGTGGTATTACCGGCTGGAAATAATTTCCACCCCGCTTTCTCTATACATATCAATCAGCCGTTCGCTGATCCTTGTATCGGTAATCATCGTATCCACCAGCGTTATCGGTGCAAAACGGAAATATGAATCCTTCTCAATTTTTGATGCGTCACAGAGCAGATAGACTCTCTCTGCATGCTCGGCCATGCGTTTGGTCACCATACCCTCTTTTTCGTCAAATGAGCTGAGACCGTTAGCCAGCGATACGCCATCCATACCGATAAAGGCCTTGTCGGCACGGAATTCAGAAATGGTCTTTTCGGCTATGCGTCCATATGAGGCCTGACGATCGCTATCGATATCGCCACCAACAAAACTCAACCGCACCTGCTGGTCACTCAGCAGTTCCGATACCACCGGAAGGGAGTTGGTGATTACCCGGATACGCCTCTTCCTGATAAAATGTGCCAGACGAAAGAGGGTTGAGCCGCAGTCAATGAAGATGATATCACCATCCTCAATGAATCCGGCAGCCGTACTGCATATCAGCTCCTTCTGCCTGCCGTTACGTTCCATTCTGCGGTTGAAGCTGAAAAGTGAATCAACCGCCTCGGTCTTAACCGCCCCACCATACTTTCTGATGAGGAAGCCCTGGCGTTCAAGGTCGGTAAGGTCCCTTCGCACCGTCATATCCGATACCTTGAAAAGCTCTACCAGCTCCTGCAGGCTTACCACGCCGCTTTTCTCAAGCTCTTCGAGGATATGGCGTTTTCTGAATTCCTGATCCATTCTTACAGCCTTTGTTGGTTCCACTATTTCATACAACACTGATTGATCTTACAATATATGCAGGTTGCAATTACCAATTGGGTGTTGCTTTATTATTAAATCTAACATAAACTAACATTATAGAAAAATCAAGAGGCGTATATGGAAAAAAAAGTATTTGTGCAGTTCGGGGCCGGCAACATCGGTCGCTCCTTCATGGGAAGGGTCTTCGGCTCAGCCGGATACGAGGTTGTCTTCGTGGACATCAACAGAGCAGTCATTGATACCCTCAACCGGGATCATCAGTATCGGGTGGTTATCAAGAAGAATACCGTTGCGGATCGTGAAATTACCATCAGCAACGTGCAGGGTATATACAGCAACGACAGAGAAGCCGTTGTATCTGCAATCTGTTCAGCCGACACCATGGCAACATCCGTCGGAAAGAATGTGCTGCCGCTGATCGCCCCTTCAGTTGCCGCCGGTCTTCTTGAACGCTTCGGCAGATCTCCCCACACACCCCTGAACATCATACTGGCTGAAAACATCCATAACGGGGCTGCCTTCTTTGCCGGGGAACTGCGCAAGCACCTCCCTGAGGAGTTTCCCCTGAAAGCATACGTCGGGCTGATAGAGACAAGCATCGGCAAGATGGTTCCCATCATGCCGAGGAGCATTGTCGAAGAGAACCCCACTATCGTCTTCTCGGAGGAGTACAACACCCTCATACTTGACAGACAGGCATTCATCGGCCAAGTCCCTGATATTGAAGCTGTCATGGCCGTGGACAATATCGCTGCCTATGTGGACAGGAAACTCTGCATTCACAATCTCGGCCATGCCGCCGTATCCTATCTCGGCAACAGATCCATGCCCGAGGCTATCTATCTCTATGAAGTGCTGCGAACCCCAGAAATAGTGACCCATGTGCGGGCTACCATGCTGCAGTCCGCAGCAGGTCTCCTGGCCGAGTACCCTGACGTGTTCACCCATACAGATCTGGTGAATCATATCGATGACCTGCTGGAACGTTTCCAGAATGTTGCCCTTGGGGATACCATCTTCCGGGTGGGTCGTGATCTGCCGAGAAAGCTCTATCGCGACGACCGCGTCCTCGGGGCAGCCAGGCTCTGCGTGAAGCATAACCTTCCCTGTGACACCATCCTTGATGTATTCATGGCGGGACTGGAATTCAGGGCCGCCGATGAATCCGGGGAGCGCTATCCAGATGATCTGCAGATGCTCGGTAACTACAGGGAGCATGGTCTGGAGTGGATTCTGGAACATTCCTGCAAGCTTGCTGCCGATGATGCTGTTGATGCGCTGATTGTCGATGCGTTGAAGAGAAGAGTATAGCGGCCTCAACTCACTCCTCAATTGCTCTCTGTCAGGACGAAGGTTTCGCGGTAAGTCCCTGGGGGTATACCGACACTTTTCCTGAAGACCCTGTTGAAGTAGTTGTAGTCGCGAAATCCCACCTGTCGGTAGATCTGCTTGATCGGCATATCAGATTCGCGCAGCAACCGTTTACCCTCCTGGATACGGACATTGTTCAGGTATCTGGTGAAATTCAGGCCAGTCCGCTCCTTGAAAAGCGAACTGAAATAGTTGGGGGATAGATAGACTGCCTTGGCAACTTCAGAAAGAGAGAGGTTTTTAGAGTAGTTTTTCTGGATAAACTCCTGGGCACGAATGACAAGTGTCTGCTGCTGCTCAGGCCGGACAGCTCCATTGGTTATGGACGGTTCGGTACCTCTGGAGCCTACCCGGTCCCTGAGAACGTTGATGCTGAGCTGCTGCAGATCATTCTCATATTTCAGAATCTCCTCCTCTTTCCTGTGGAGCTCTTCCTTGAGTGACAGTTCGTCCTCTACAGAGAGGATGTAGTTCGCCATGACATTCAGCAGATTTATACCGAGGAGAAGCTGCTCCCGGTCCAGAACCTTCACATCCCTGATACAGGTTATCAGGGCTTCCCTGTCCAGGTTCAGTGATCTCAGTCGCTCATAGAGACGGAGAAAGTCCTCAGCCGCCTGTTTCTCGGTAAAGATCTGTCCGGTAAAGATGGCTCCTATGTACCGCCCCCTGAAGACAAGCGGAAGGACGGCATTGGTCAGGCCCGCATGGCAGGTATAGATACAGCTCTTACCCGTTTCACGGGCCTGCCTGAGAGCATCCCGGTCACTCTTCAGACACCTGGTAAGGCCCTGCTTCGTCGACTGAATGGTCCTGCAGTAGCTGTTCTTCTCATTCAACGGATAGAAATCATACTCATCGGTACCCGGATAGTGAAATGATACCGCCAAGCCCGTGGTTTTGTAGAATATTTCACGGATTTCATCCAGTATTGTCAGATCTTTGAGGGGATATGTCAATGCATCACCGCCATCTTTCATGTTCACCTCTGCCATACACCGCGCTATGACAGCTCGCCTCTGCTGCTTGTAAGCACAATGCACTCTGTTTCTATGCCATGTTCCAACTCATCCCCATCCCGGTACAGCTGCACCTGCATACCAACAGCAGCATCTGAGGCAAAGCGATAGCTCAATCCACCACCGGAATTCAAAGAATTCACTGATACCAATTTGCTGCGTTGATGCTGCCTCATGCTCTCCATCGCCTTGCTGAGCAAGACTTTATCAAGATCATAGCGCTGCATGAGGTGTTCTGTCTCCTGAAACAGCTCCTCAAGCTCCCCGGGACGCAGACAGGCAATTCGCTGCTCGTGGGTAGCCCCCTCCCCGTAGAAACCGGAATCAAGCCCCCTCCTCAGTTGGGCAGCCAGAGTGGCGGCAGCCTGACCGATCAGGGGCTGAGGAGTATCGGCCTCATCCCAGAAACAGGTATGGTTCCACAGGTAATCGGTCTGGACAATGTAATCTGATGACTCCCTGCTCTTATGATCCAGTACACAGTTGCAGACAGTGATCCCGGGGCATTCGGAAACCTCGGTGAAGAGATACCCCGGATGGCCGAAGGGCGGGAGTGGAGGCAACGGATCCTTTTGTTCCGGGACTTCAAACCAGGCCGCATCCAGCGGGAGCAGGTAGGTAAGAAACTCTATGCCCCGCTCCTGGTAATACGGAAGGGCTGTCGAACTGATCTCCCCGAAGTGCGGGTGCGCCCAGCTGCTGTGCCGAATCTCCCAACGCTTCTCGTACCGGTCCCACTGCAGGAAACGGTCCTGCAGCTCGTCCTCGCGCAGGGGACGCTGCTCCAGATGGCTGAAGCAGAAGGAGTCGTTATAGCGCAGGGCATGAAAGCCGATCTCCAGGGTTCCATCATCCCACCCCCGCTTCAGCCGCCTGGTGGCAGCAGCGGTATCCTCATGGGCAACCTCATCGATTGTCTCGGTAAACAGGGCCGTATAGGGCTTCCACCCATACCGGTTCATGATATCGACATACCCGAAGTGGTTGTAGGAACCTGAGCAGTCATCAATGACCAGCCCAGCCTGCATCGGCATCCCGGCAGTCAGGAACGGCTTTCTCGCTGCCCAGACTATGCTCCTGGTGAAGATATCGTCTGCCCCGCAGGCATGCCCAAGACAGTCCATCGCATATAAGCTGATGGCAAAGGGGAATAGGGCCACCCTGCCTTCCCCCCTGCAGGCTGTCAGGAGCAGGGAATCGCCATGTTCGTTCACCAGCAGCGGTTCCGTCTCCTCAGCGCTTTCGGCAGACAGGAGCATACAGGAGAGCGGCCTGTCGCTTGTAACCGTCTCTCCCCTGTTTCTCGTCCAGGTGATGTAGTGGTCGGTATCACAGGTAATGAGAGATGTAAACTCCCCGGTCCCGTGTGCAGTAACCGGATTCCCGGTTCCCGGTAGCCTCCGCAGCCACCCGGGCAGCTGCGCGTCATCCGACTCGTAGCAGACAATTCCCAGCCCGGAGGAGACGGCTTCCGTCACCCTGTCGGCAAAGGTCTGCGGAAAGAGCGCTGCCGTGCCGCCTTGAGGCAGCAGCAGGGCAGCACACTTCAGGGTATCTTCCGCGGCAGCACTCCCCATCCAGTCCGATGTTGCCGGCTCGACCCGATAGGGTATGCCAAAGTGGGCAAGGGCTGAAAACAGGGGGCCTGTCAGCCTGCTCAGGGCTTCTGCGGAAGTATCACGCAGGAGGACCGCAACAGCGCCATGCCCCTGGACCGAACCGGCCTGGATGGATTCCAGCAGGCCGTCTGTGCTCTTTTTGCCAGCATCTTCCAATGAATCACCTCGTTGTTCGACCGTTCAGGCATGGGAAATGCATGCCTGTCATGTTCCGGCAGAATCCATTATACCACTGTCTGCCCCTGAAGGACACACTGCTCTCTTCACAGCTGCGCCGAATCAGCTGCCCGTCCGTTCCCTGCTACCGGAGGTGCCTGAATCGCAAACTCCTCCCCGATGACACATAACCGCTCCCATACCTTCCCGGGTATCGGGACACCGTTCTCCCTGCAGCTGATTTCGTGCTCATGCTCCTTCAGCCCAGCATAGTAGACCCGGCTTTCGCCCTCGGCAGGCTTCGCTTCACGCAGCTCTCTCAGCAACCGATCCATATCGCGAATGAAGGCTTCCGGTTCCCGGAACAGATCGATCCGAATTGCAGCAAAGCAGTGACATACTCTGGCTGACGTCTCCTTGCTGTCCATGACTGACCTGCCGAACGTTCCCCCTGATGCTACTGCCGTCAGGATATCGACAAGCACCCCAAGCCCGAACCCCTTATGTCCGCCAAACAGGTCTCCCCGTCCCCCAACCGGGAGGATTCCGCCGCCCCGTTGAAACAGCAAATCCTGAAGCAGCTGCTCTGCCTGCTGTGTATCCTGACCTGCGGTATCCACAGCCCATCCGTCTGGAAGCGCTTTTCCTTCCCGGGCATACGTTTCAACCTTGCCCCGTGTTACGACTGTTGTTGCCATGTCAAGCACGAAGGGCGCCTCCCTGCCGGCCGGAACGGCCACGGCAATGGGATTGGTCCCAAAGACCGCCTCCCTGCCGAAGGTTGGGACACCGAGAGCGGCAGTATTTGTCATAGCAATCCCGATCATATTTTTCGGGAGGGCCATCATGGCATAGTAGCCGGCGATGCCGAAATGGTTCGAATCCCGGACGACAGCAGCGGCAACACCCGAATTCTCCGCCATCTCGATCACGCTATGCATGACCCCTTTACTGACACTCAGACCAATTGCTCCCCGGGCATCCATGACAAAGGAGATCGGTGTACGGTAAACGATATCGGTAGTGGTGTCCGGTTGCATGATCCCGGTCTTGATACCGTTGACATAGCGCCAGAGACGGGCAACGCCATGGCTCCCGATCCCCCGGGCATCGGCTGCGACCAGGATATCAGCCGAGTCTCTGGCCTGCTCCTCAGGCATCCCCAGTGTCCTGAAGACGGCTGAGCAGAATCGCACCAGCTTTTCTCTATCAACCCGGATTGTCGTATCCATACCTTTCATCCCTTATAAACATCGTATCTTTGCAGGGCGTCGGCCATAGCCAGGA
>CAZSBC010000090.1:0-13808 GCA_964605195.1 uncultured Spirochaetales bacterium
ACCCGTTATCATGAGCTATCCTGACATATTTCCCGAGATCGCTGCGGATATTTCCCGTTTCGGTCACCCGCCCGGAACCGGTTGCCACCACTTCCGTTCCCGGGGTGTTGCGGATGTATATCCCACGAGACTTTTCGCGCTCTCCGGTAATCACATTTTCAACTTGATCATCAAAACCTATTGTTACTGCACCCGCTGCCGGAACGATGAAGAGGGTCCGCATCACCTCCTTGAAGGTCTCTTCACTGATAGTCACCTCGGGAATGAAAAGCTTATCGCCGGGATGAATTACCGATGAGGTCAATCCATTCACCTCGGCAAGCGGAACATACCCCATGTTATAGGAGTAGGCAATGAGCGAGAGTGAATCACCTGTTTTGACCGTATAGATCTGACCGTCACGATCTGGTATTTTCAACACCGTGCCGGTACGTATCTGATTGATATCATCAATTTCATTGACACCCACTATTGTTTCGGGCAGCAGACTGAACTGTTTGGCTATGCTGCTGATGGTATCACCATCGGTCACACTATAATCCCGGTACTGCACCACCTCCGGGAGTTCACCGTCATCAGCAGCATCCGGGGACTCCTCGGAGGCTGTATCCGTGTCATCAGCGACAGTCCCGTTCTCAAGCTCTCCGGACTCCTCCTCGACAGCCCCCGGCTCAGCCCCGGCAGGGGGTGGGGTCTCTACGGCTGCAGTTTCTCCGGCAAATGTCATATCATCTGCCGCACGCTCCGCGTCAAGCGTTTCCCCTGAGGAGATAGCTACTCCCACTGCAGCTACTGCGGCCCGTTGCTCCTCATTGAGCTGTTCACCTACAACCTCCATGAGAACCTCACCAAGCATCTCTTCACTTTCCATCTCCCCGGCAGAGAGCAGCAGTGAGTCGGTTTGCTCGCTGGGATCGGGAAGAGGATTGCGCAGCAGAACTACAATACCGACGACAGAGGCAGCAACAAAGAGCAGGATCAGTATGGTTATGAAGCGTTTCAGCAATCTGAATTTCCGGTCATTCAGATCACGGGTACGGGTTCCGGGATTCATGTCATCATAGTAACTGCGACCTTTGGATTCCATTGGCAACTTCCTGCTATCGACAATTGTTACTGTAAATACTAATATATTTTTGCTATGGTTGCCAGAGGGAAAAAACAGATTCCAAAATTCCTGCTACTTATAACGATTTTTCTGGCTCTGGCAGTAGTTCTGCGCCTGATGCAGATGGTCCTCTGGCAGCCGGAAACCGACAGCCAACATAGGAGCTACGCAACTCCTGACACTGCCTATCGTGTAGAGCGCGGCACTATCTACGATCGCAACGGTACCATCATGGCTATCGAGGTGAAGTATTATGCCTGTGCCATCATGCTCCAGTCGGTTGAATCCAGGGAAGCCCTGGCCGGAGCACTCTCCCCTATCCTCTTCATGACAAGAACTGAAATCCTTAAGAAGATGGAGGGCAAGAGCACCTATGCCCTGATAAAGCAGCGCCTGACCCGTGAAGAGTATGACCAGATCATGCTGAAACGGCAGAACGGCGGCTTGCAGGGAGTCGTCCTGGAGACCCGTTACGGCAGAGACTATCCCCAGGGGTATCATGCCGCCCAGCTCATCGGATTCACCGGCATCGATAACCATGGCCTTGAAGGGCTTGAATACCGCTTTGACAAACTGCTCTCCCCTGTTCCGGGCATCGGTATGGATATCACGTCAGGAAGCGATATCTATCTTACCATTGACATGAGAATCCAGTTCTTTGCCGACCGGCAACTCCAGGAGATCGCCAATGAGCATAGTCCGGATGCCGCAGTAGCCATGGTGATGGCCGCCGATACCGGGGAGATCCTAGCCTGGGCATCCTATCCCTGGTATGATCTGAACACATATAGTGATTCCCTTGCCTCCGAACGTCTCAACAGGCCGGCAGCCGCCTTCTATGAACCGGGATCCGTATTCAAGATATACACCCTAGCTGCCATACTGGACATCGGTCAGGCAGCAACCGAGGAACCGTTCATCTGTGACGGAGAGTTCATATTCACCATGGATAACGGTAAAGAGGCTGTCATCAACTGCGTCTCACCGCATGGGGAAGTCGGTCCGCGTGAAGTGCTCAAGTACTCATGCAACGGAGCGATCGCCCATTATGCGCTGCAGACAGATTCTGAACTGTTCTATGAAAAACTGCTCGATTTCGGGTTTGCCGCAACCACCGGTATCGAGGTTCCCGGTGAGATTCCGGGCCTTCTTATGCCCCCCTCTAGCTGGTCGGGCAGATCGGTACCCACCATTGCCTTCGGACAGGAGATAGGGGTTACCGCCCTCCAGATGCTGCAGGCTGCCACCCCGTTGGCAAACAGGGGCAGGCTGCTCAAACCCGTTATCATAAGGAGCATCGTATCCCCTGAAGGAGATATCCTTAAAGATACCAGTGAAGAACGGGGGATGAATGTGCTCTCACCGGAAGTGGCTGAGCAGGTGCTCACGATGATGGTAGCTGCAACCGAACAGGGCGGAACAGCGATTCACGCGCATTCGCCCGGCATCACGACAGCTGCAAAAACAGGAACTGCCCAGATTCTCGATACCGAAACCCGCTCATACTCAGCCGATCATGTGCTGGCCAGCACGCTGGCACTCTTTCCCGTTGAAGATCCCCAGTACATCATCTATGTTGCTGTGGACAATCCCAAGGCGGGACAGTTCTATGGCAGCTCGGTTGCAGCCCCCTCAATAGGTGCGATAGCGGGGGAACTGGTATCATCGGGTCTCGTTCACAGCAAGCATACCAGATACCTGATGATTCCGGGAAACAGCAGCTTCACCCTGAGCGAGGAGATCCCGATCCAGGAGTCACTTCCGTAATCGGAGCAGATTTACAGCCAACTGCTCAAATGCCTCGCGATGCAGCCAACGGGCATCATCTTCGGGAAAGGTATCCGTGGTGTGCCGGCAAAAGGAGTTGAAGTCCCACTCTGCCGGCACTATTCTTGCCATACAGTTGACCGGATACCCCAGAAGCCGTTGGGTGCTACCACAGAGTCGTTCAAACAGCAGCTCATCATCCTCCCTCCTCCGGTAATCAAGCAGGATGTAAGAGAACTTGTGCTGCCGGTCACGGTCAAGGTAGGGCTGCAGGGCTTTGATAAAACCCAGTGAGCTTCTTGCCTCCGGGATTCCCGGGGAAGCTGCGAAAATAGTATGGTCAGATGCCCTGATTGCATCAAGGTTCAGCTTTGAGAGATCACGGGCAAGCTGCAGTATGCAGAAATCAACTGGCAGCTCCCGGAACTGTCCGATGGCTGCATGCCGTGCAGCCGTACCCGCGGCTGAAGCAGCATCGGTGACAATCGGAATGTCATACTCCTCCAGCAGTGCCCGGTAACGCTTTTCCAGATAGTTCTCCTCACTCCCTCCTAGCAATCCATAGGCTGTACGGGCTCCCATTCTGGAGAGGGTCGCTGCTATTTTGAGACCTGTATCGGTGAGGTCGGGGCGTGCAATTGCACTGTGAAGGGTGATCAGCAGCGGGGAGCCGGATACCAGCTGTCTGAGGGCTGCGGCCTGATCAAGCATTATCAGCCATCTGCTACGAACAGCCTGTTGCTGCCCGGTTCATGAAGTGATTCGTCCTGGAAACTGCCAAAATCGATATTCTCCACATCCACACTGAATCCCTGCAGATGCCGCATGAAGAAACCCCTTGATGCCCGTATAAGATCCTGCGGAACATTCTGTCCGGTAGTCAGATAGAGCAGCGGAAGCCTTGCCTCATGGGCGGCACTTACAATATTTCCTATGATAGCCGTCTCATCAAGTTTGGTCACCGTCATGGAGGAGATGCGCAGAGGCCTGAAACGCTCAACGGCTGCGAGGATGTCACGGAATTTCATCGAAGCCGAGACGGCTAGGCTGAATTCGGTATCGGATCCGCAGACGGACAGTATGCGCTGCATTTCATCGAAGATATCCTGATCCTTGGGACTTTTGCCGATGGTGTCTATCAGTATCAGGTCCGATTCCCTACGGCTGCGTATATGCCTGTCGAGGGAGACCGGGCTGTCTGCCGTCAGCACGGGAATTGACATGATATCACCAAATGTCTCTATCTGACTGCGGGCACCGATACGGTAGGTGTCAATGGTGATCATCGTGACATTGCGTTTACCGGCAAAGTTGGGATCAAGCCCGAACTGGGCGGCAATTTTGGCAATTGTCGTTGTCTTGCCGACACCCGTCGGACCGAGCAGCGAGAATATCGCCGGAAAAGATCTCTGTGTATGGGTCTTGATCTCTATGGTATCAGCAATGAGCCCCAGCAGTCGCGTCTCAACAGCCAGCCGGTCACCAGGCATGCCATCGGGAAATTCTGCGGCAATACCGGCAAGGATACGTGTAATGTAGGCTGGCGAAAACTCATTATCCTGCAGCAGCGATCGGATCGAATCTTCCGACACGCCGGTACTCTCTGTAGGTGCTGACGATAGCTGTTTCTTGAGGGAGGCTACCTCATGCAGGAGGGTATCGAGGGTATCGCTGGTATGGGCATCTTTGATTCCGGCTCCGATATCGCCGGGTTCATCAACCAGGTACCCGGATACCTCCACCTCCCTGACAGTTCTTCGGGAAAACCCGCGTTTCCGGTTCACATACTTCCTGCTGTGAATCCGGGCGTAATTACCGTATTTTTCCTGAATTTTCCGTACAGCTTCCTCGTAGTTCTGCCCTCTGACGGTAAAGAATTCCATACTGTAACCCTACCAGCTGATATTACAGGATATAGCGACTCAGATCCTGATCCTGTATGATACCATTTAATTTGTCATCAACATACCCCCTGGTCACAGTAACTGTCTGTCCGTTCATCTCTGAGGCGTGGAAGGAGAGCTCATCAAGCATCAGCTCCATGATTGTCAGCAGACGCCTTGCCCCGATATTCTCGGTCCGTGAGTTCACCTCCGCGGCTATCTCTCCCAGCCGCTGTATGGCATCATCGGTAAATTCCAGGGTGACCCCCTCGGTCTTCATCAGCTCAGTATACTGCTTGGTGATGGCATTCTCGGGCTCGGTGAGTATGCTGCAGAAATCACTGCTGGTCAGATCCTCAAGCTCCACACGAATCGGGAACCGGCCCTGCAGTTCCGGAATGAGATCGGAGGGCTTGCTCATATGAAAGGCCCCGGCGGCAATGAAGAGGATGTGGGAGGTATCGACGATCCCGTATTTCGTCGATACCTTTGATCCCTCGACAATTGGCAGGATGTCACGCTGCACTCCCTCCCGGGATACGTCAGGTCCGCTTGTCCCGCCTCTGCTGCCGGCAGCCACTTTATCGATCTCATCAATGAAGATAATCCCCATCTGCTCCACCCGCTCTCTGGCAATTTCGGAGGCGTTATCGGTATCGATGAGCTTCTCCATCTCCTCGTCAATGAGAATCTGCCGGGCAGAAGCTACGGTCACCCGCTTCTTTTTCTTCTTTCCGCCGAAAATGCTGCCGAGACTGTTCAGGGCATTGCCCACATCTTCCATGTTTCCGCCGGCAAACAGCTCTATTCCCTTGGGGCCTTTCGGTGAGATACTTACTTCAACCTCCCGGTCATCGAGCATGCCGTTGTTGAGCATGTTCCTGAACTTCTCCCTGGTCGACAACTTCCGTTCCCCCTGCTCACCCTTGGCGGTATGTCCCGATGCATCAACGATAAAGACATCCTCGGCAGTGGTTTTTGTTTCCGTCTTGGGGGCAGCTTCCGTAACTCCGGGCAGAAGCAGGTCAAGCAGATGTTCCTCGGCATTCTTCTCAGCCTTGCTTCGCACCTCCTCGGCCATCTCTGCCTTGACCATTGTCACAGCTACACTCATGAGATCCCGCACCATGGATTCCACATCACGACCGACATAGCCAACCTCGGTGAACTTGGTAGCCTCCACCTTGATAAAGGGAGCTCCGCTGAGTCGGGAGAGCCTGCGGGCAATTTCGGTCTTACCGACACCGGTAGGGCCGATCATGATGATATTTTTCGGTGCGACTTCATCCCTGATCGAATCCGGCAGTTTTTTCCTGCGGATACGGCTGCGAAGGGCGATGGCCACGGCCCGTTTGGCCTTGTTCTGACTGATGATATACTTATCAAGCTCGGCCACAATTTCGGCCGGGATCATACTGTCCAAATCCTTTCTGATCATTGGATCTCCTCCACAATTATTGCATGGTTGGTGTAGATGCAGATATCGGCAGCAATCCCAAGTGATTTCCTTGCTATTTCAGCTGCACTGAGATCCGAGCTGTCCAGATAGGCCCGTGCAGCGGCAAAGGCATAGGATCCTCCTGATCCGATAGCCAGTGCCCCGCCTTCCGGCTCAATAACATCTCCCGTGCCTGAAATGAGATACATACTCTTGGCATCGGCTACCAGCATCATGGCCTCCAGCCTGCGGAGTGTGCGGTCAGTTCGCCACTCCTTGGCCAGTTCAACGGCCGAACGGGTCAGATCACCATTGAACTGGTTCAGCTTCTTCTCGAAGAGTTCAAAGAGCGTGAAAGCATCCGCTGTTGCCCCGGCAAACCCGGTTATCACCCGGTCATGAAACATTCGTCGCACCTTGCGCGCATTGCCCTTCATGACAGTCTCGCCTAGCGTTACCTGCCCGTCTCCTGCTATGGCTGTGGATCCGTCCCTGGTCACTGCCAATATGGTTGTTCCCTCAAAGCTCATAAAATCTGCTCCTTATTCCCTGTAGGCACCCGTGAGGATGACTCGTTATCCGTGCGGATGACTGTTATCATATACTTCCTTCAATCGCTTTGCACTGACATGTGCATATATCTGCGTAGTGGAGATCCGCTCATGCCCCAGCAACTCCTGCACAACCCGGATACCGGCGTTGTTGTCCAGAATATGGGTGGCAAAGGAATGCCTGATCGTATGCGGTGTGATATGTTTCTGCAAACCGAGTTTGCGGGTATACTGCCTGAAAATATAGTGCACTCCCTGAGGAGTGAGCGGAAACCCGTTGCGGTTGATCAGCAACCTGTCAGTCTCCTTGCCGGGAGTACGCTGCTCTACCCGTAGATTACGCAGTGGCAGATAATCCCCGATGCTCTCTGCCGCCGAAGCTGTCAGAAAGAGGAATCTATCCTTGCCCCCCTTCCCGCGAATCTTGATGACTCGCTCGGTCAGGTTCAGTTCATTGATACTGATACCGAGCAGTTCGGAGAGCCGGCATCCAGTCGAATAGAGCACTTCGAATATCACCCTGTCCCGCAGGCCGGTAAAATCTTCACCCGGACTTGCCAGGATGGCATGAATCTCATCAACAGTCAGGACTGTCGGCAGATTCCTGCCCCCGCGCATGCTCCTGATCCGGGAAAAGGGACTGGTTCCAGTTAACTGATGCTGTACAAGAAAACCATAGTAGCCCTTGACCGCTGACAGCATCCGGTTGATGGTGGTGGTGCTGTACTCGGCCTCAACCAGTGACGCAACGTATCGCCGAGCTGTCCGGTAATCCACAGCTGCAGGATCAAGATTGCTGTCGCTGCAGAAGGTGCTGAAATGGCAGAGATCTGCCGTATAGGCCTTCACGCTCTTGGGAGCAAGGCGGCGGATATCCCGTATGTATTCGATATACTGCTCTATCGTCTCATGCATGATGTAAATCCTGATTGATCTCCCAGCCTTACAGACAGGAAATACCGGTAACCCTGAAAATTTGCGCAGTTATCCGTATCCATGGTAAAACAGATAACAAAGAAGGTCTGTGCCCATTCCACCACAATTGACTTCGATGATTCATGCCACTAGAAGTCATTCCGCATGTAACTCATCTGTAATGGATTTTCCTCTCCCCGGTTGCTGCTATGTATCCGGTAATGCATGGCATGCTATGCCCCAATCGAGACACACCTCTTTCATTGAAGATAGTACAGGAGCACCCTCTTCGGCAAGTCTTTTCGTTCCAGCTGTCTGTTCGGATTGCCTGCCAGGCTCGGTAGAACAGGCATGTACATAGACATCTCGCCCCTGCTCCAGGGCGAACTCGGCTGTGATAAGGGCACCTGAACGCAGCGGTGCTTCCACCACGCAGGTGGCCCGGCATAATCCGCTGATGATTCGGTTGCGTTGGGGAAAGTGCCAGCGCATGGGTGGGGAGAAGGGGTTGTATTCGCTGATCAGGCCGCCCTGCTCCTCCAGGATTCTGGAAACCAGCGATCGGGTCGATGCAGGATAGATACAGTCGAAGCCGCTGCCCAGCACTGCCCAGGTTGCCCCCCTCGAAGAGATTGTGCCGGTATGGGCAGCCTGATCAATTCCGATGGCGAGTCCTGATACTGTCGTAATACCGGTCATACCTGCCTCCCGCCCGAGACGATATGCTGCCTCAACGCCGCATGGTGATGGATTACGGGTTCCCACAATTGCAAAGGCAGGGGTATCGGTGGGAAACGTTCCACCTAGCATGTAGAGCAGGTAGGGAGGATCGTAGAGATGACGTAGCAGCTCGGGATACTTCTTCTCAGATGCGGTTATGCAGTTTACCCCATGCCTGTGCATCCAGACTGTAATCTGCTCAGACCGCCTGTGAAGCTGGTCGGCATTAACTTCCGAAGCACGCTTTCCCCGGACACTCCGCAATACTCCGGCAAGTGTAAAGGGAGAAACTTCACCGTCAAGCTGCTGTTCGAGGGCTATCCGTTGCGAGTAACGCAATCCGGGAATGAGACTGATGTATACGTTTGTGAAATATGCCATCTTTCCACCTCCATTTCCTCTGACTGGCAGAAGTCAGGCAGGACTTCAATGCCGACTGCGGTTCCCGGCATCAGGATGGAACTTTTCGAAGTTTTCCTGGAGGTCACGATGGTTGACATGTGTATATATCTGCGTTGTACCGATATCGGCATGTCCCAGCAGTTTCTGGACTGACCGGAGATCTGCCCCCCCCCTGAGCAGGTGAGTGGCATAACAGTGTCTCAGCGTATGCACCTTCAGGGAGATCCCTGAGAGCATTTCATAGTGCTGCAGTCTGCTCCAGACCGTCTTGCGGCTGATCGGACGCCCTCCCCTTGCAAGAAAAAGAGCATCGGTCAGTACCGCCGTGTGACTCAAGGCAAGCCGTGCTTCGGTAAGATAGCGCTGCAGCAGCAGCAAAGCCTGCTTGCCCAGGGGTAGAATACGCTCCTTATCCCGCTTTCCGCGTACCCGTATCAACCGTTGATCAAGATAGAGATTGCCTACCCGGAGCCCGGCTGCCTCACTGACCCGAAGGCCGCAGGAGTAGATCAGTTCAAATATTGCCTTGTCACGCAGACCAATGGCTGTATTGTCCGGAATTGCGGCGAGAAACGTGTCCACTTCGCTCTCACTCAGAACTCCAGGTAACTTCCTGTCAGGCTGCGGGGACTCTATCAGCTCCATGGGATTGTCTGTCCGATATTCCTCGGTTATGAGAAATCGGAAGAGAGAGCGTAGGGATGAGAGAATTTTTGCGGTGGTGCCTTTTTCGGCAGCAGCTGGATTGCGCTGTGAAAGATACCCGATCACCACTATGGAATCCACCACTGCTGCAGACAGGGACTTTCCACTGCAGTAGCTGAAAAAATGTACTGCTTCAGCCATGTATGCCGAGATTGTGAGCGGGGAGAGCCGCAGCTCCAGCGCAAGATAATCACGATAAGCGGCAAGAACCGCTTGTGAAACCGGATCCACCTTTGCACTGGGGGCCATTATTCCTTCTTATCCTCCTGCTGCTTATAGCGCAGAACGGCGGGATAGGAGAAATCTTCTGGAAGTTCGTCGTTATTGCCCAGTTTTCTCTGCAGATCCTCCCAGCGGTCAACAGCTATCACATCATCCGAACCCTGTCCCGGAACGGCTGTTCGCGACTTGATCTGCTCGCGTTGCGGGTGTTGAGGCTGATTCCGCTCAGGGAGCTCCTGGGTTGGCTGGGTCCTGCGCAAACCGGGTTTCCGGGCAGCCAGAGGATCCTTGGGTCGGCTGAATCCGGTGGCAACAACAGTAACTTTCAGACGGTCACCGAGTTCCGGATTGTATGCCTGCCCGGCTATGATCAAGGCATCCTCATCAGCATTCTGGGTGATGATCTCCACGACATCCTGATACTCCTTCAGTGTAAGGTCATCGCCCCCGGCAAGATTTACAAGGATTCCCTTTGCACCTTCAATTCTTGCATTCTCAAGCAGCGGGTTGTTAATGGCTGAAGAGGCAGCATCAACCGCTCTGTTCTCACCTTCACCGATTCCGATACCCATGAGGGCATCCCCTCTGCCCTTCATCACCGTTCTGACATCGGCAAAGTCGATATTTATCTCCCCCGGCTCGGTGATCAGTTCACTGATGCCCTGCACTCCCTGTCGTAGCACATCATCTGCTATCTGGAAGGCCTGCTTGATGGGAGTGTTGTTCTCAACAATCTTGAGCAGATACTGGTT
The DNA here is from genome assembly GCA_964605195.1 of uncultured Spirochaetales bacterium. Taxonomy (GTDB): domain Bacteria; phylum Spirochaetota; class Spirochaetia; order JABMQR01; family JABMQR01; genus CAZSBC01. The sequence continues at coordinate 10,464 of CAZSBC010000090.1, forward strand.
GGGAATGGTGATCAGGGTATCGACATTCTTTCGCAGCTTCTCGATACCGTCGGAAGCAAGCATCTGTTTTTTCTTTCCCTCGAAGGCAAAGGGCGTGGTGACCACGGCAACTGTCAGGGCGTTTATCTCCTTGGCAATCTCAGAAATGATCGGTGCGGCTCCGGTTCCGGTTCCTCCGCCCATGCCTGCGGTTATAAAGACCATATCGGTACCGGCAAGCAGCTCCTTGATCTCCTCGTACGACTCGAGCGCAGCCTGTTCCCCGATCTCCGGAATTCCGCCGGCTCCAAGTCCATTGGTCAGCTTGGAGCCTATGGGCATCCGGGTATGGGCATTTGACCGCTGCAGGGCCTGCATGTCAGTATTCAGCACCACATAGTGCACCTTCTTGAGACCGGCTGCAATCATTCTGTTGACTGCATTTCCTCCACCGCCACCAATACCGATAACCTTAATGTCAGTAGGTGTTGAGCGATCAGTCTCCATATCATCGCCGATACCTTCAAATATCTCAATATTCATACAGCCTCCGTATATATTTCTGTTCCTGCATCGTTGTACGCTGCTGTGCCGTCGGCATCAGAACAATACATCAAAAATATCCCTGATACGTTTCCTGAGTGATGCCTTCTCATGCTGAGTGCCGCTGCTTCTGCTCCGGGAGCTTCTGTTGTGGGCAACCTCACCCTTTCTGCGAGCCGAGAAGAGCACCAGCCCGAGAGCCGTGGCATACTGTGGGTCGATATACCTGCTCTCAAGCCCCTCGAACGGTCGCGGCAGTCCTAGCCTGGCAGGCAGGCCGAAGACCTCAGCTGCCAGCTCAACCGTACCGGGCAGCATCGCACCGCCCCCGGTGATAACCACTCCACCGCCGAAGGAACCGCCGGTGCGGGTCTTGGAAATCAGTCCCTTGAGGATTGAGAAAATCTCGGCCATCCGCGGTTCAATGATGCGGCAGATCTCACGTTTGGGAATCTTAATCGAAGGCCATCCCCCTACCTGGGGAATGATGATATCTTCATGCTGACCTATAAGGGGACTGTAGCAGCAGCCGTGTTCACACTTGATATCTTCAGTCATGCTGCGCGGCTTGTTCAGGATATAGGCAAGATCAGAAGTCACCTGCCCTCCGCCCATCCCGATACCGCCGAGATGGTACGGAGCCCCGCCGATGTAGCCGATCATATTTGTCATTCCGCCACCGATATTGATCAGCAGCGTACCCATCTCCCGCTCTTCCAGCGAAAGTACCGCCTCAGTGTCTGCAAGCTGCTGCAGAACCAACCGCTCGATCTGGAAACCTGCCCTGTTTATGCATTTTGTAATATTGCTTGAAACCGACTGAGAGCCGGTCACCACCATAACCTTGGATTCAAGGCGGTGGGCAAGCATGGCTACCGGATCCTTGATGCCGCCTCTGCCATCAACGCGAAAATCCTGCACCAGAGTGTGCAGCACCTCCCTGTCGGCCGGCATCTCCATTGCCCTGGCTACTTCCATGGAGCGGAAAATGTCCTCTCTGCGAATTTCGCGGTTCGGGCTTTCAATGCCCACGACACCCTGGGAGCTGTTTCCAGTGACATGCTGACCGCCGATGCCCGCGACAACCTGCTTGATCTCCGTTCCTGTCTTTAGCTCAACATCCTCTATGACTGAGGAGACAACCTGCAGTGCGGTCTCAATATTCTCGATCTTGCCGGCTCGGATACCTTCAGATGGTCGTTCACTCACACAGGTGATCTGCACGTTACCGTCACTTGCTTTGATGCCGGCAACAGCGCACACCTTGGAACTCCCCAGATCCAATCCAACTATATGATTTTCCACAGTCCAATCACTCCTTCACCTGCATTACAGAGCTCCTACAGTCTACAGACAGCCGAATCATTGTAAACCGAGACAACCATGTCCGGCTTCTGCCAGATATCGGGGTCGCCGATTATGGCCTGTATATAGGAATGCAGGGGGTCAAGCTTCAAACCTTCCGAAAGCTGCAGCTCAATATTTATGCCTGATATATTCAGATCGACAGCCGTATAACTATGCTTACTATTATTATCGTATTTTATCCTTGTAATCAAGTTGTATGAATCACGGTTATGGTTTCGGAGGGCATCCAGCAGCTGCGCTGCCTGCAGGAGGTCACCGGGAATCATCCCCTCCTGCAGGTATATACGGTTACGTTGTTCCACAAATATCACGGGAATCCTGTCTGGGCTGCCTGTGGCCCGTTCAGTTTCGCTGAGAAAGAAATTCTGGAAACTTCCCGAAACGGTATAGACGGCTCCATCCCTATCGACCGGAATATACTGGTATCCGCCTCCGTTCAGTGGCAAAGCCATGAAGCAGAGCGGGATACGGGGGGTCAACCGTATCGACAGGAGTCCTCCCCATGAACGCGAAACATCGGCAGTAATAATCTCCTCAAACCCTTCAAACGCCTGTTCCAGGGCTACAGGTTCGGCTGATGAAAAGCTGATGCCTTCCAGGGATGCGGCTATCTCGGAGAGCGGATCTGATATCGGTAAATCATCCACGGTGAAACTGATCTCGACGCTCTTGACTTTGAGATTCGGCTTGATGACATACTCCACAACAATATAGACAAGGCCTGCTATCAGCAGGAGCGAAATCAGCAATCTGATTACCAGGCGGAGAGTGTTGCGTTTGATGGTGTTCTGCCTATGCTTTCTTCTCAGAAGGAACAGGTTACTCATACAGCACCTCCTGATTTTCAAATGTGATATACTCGTCGTGCTTCCCGGCATCTTCCCGGGCAATCACTGGACGGACCGATGCCAGGACTCTGACAATCAGACCGCTTGCAGCCACGTTGATGACCAGACTCGTCCCGCCCTGGGAGAAAAATGGCAGCGGAATCCCAGTGGGTGGAACCAGGCCTGTGACAACAGCAATATTCATCATTGCCTGCCATAGAATCAGTGCCGTAAGGCCGCTACCGGCATAGTAGAGAAAGTTGTCCCGCCCCTTCAGGCAGGCAGCTCCGTAGAATCCAAGCACGCCGAAAGCTGTGAAGAGCGCAATGACAGCCACTCCCCCAACCAACCCTGTCTCCTCAATGCAGGAGGCGAAGATGAAATCCGAATGGACTTCGGGCAATCTTCCCAGTTTAAATACCCCGGCACCGAAACCCTTACCGAACACTCCTCCGGCAGCAATCGCCTGTGCGGCGGCATTAACCTGGTAATTGATCCCTGCCGGGTCAATATCACGGAAGAGAAAACCGACAATCCGTTTCAGACGATAGCTCTCTGAGAGAAGAAATACTACTCCGGGAACACCCAGCAGCGTGAAAATATAGATCAGATAGGATGCCTTAATCCG
>CAZSBC010000091.1:0-13715 GCA_964605195.1 uncultured Spirochaetales bacterium
CTTCAGCAACTTCTGGAGTGATTTCCCTTCCGTTTCCCCGGTGAAGAACCCCAAGGTCGATATCCGGGAGAATGAGAACGGCTACCTGCTTGAAGCGGAACTGCCGGGACTCTCCGACAAGGACGTTGAAGTCAATGTCGAGAAGCATGTACTGACAATCTCATCGGTCAAGAGCACTGAGGAGAAGAAAGAGGAAGTGGAGAACGGTTTCCTTATCCGTGAAAGAAGCTCCTACGAATTCCGCAGAAGCTTCGTACTGCCGGAAGGTGTAGCAGAAGATAAAATCAAGGGGGAGTTCAAGCATGGCGTGCTGAGCCTGAACATACCCAAGCTGCCTGAAAAACAGCCCAAGAGAATTGCCGTGAAGCTTGCTTCATAGGAGGTCTCGGGTCAGACCGATTACATATATACCAGACAGGAGGGACTGCTTGACCGCAGTCCCTTTTCTTTACCAGGTGACCTGCTTGTCAATCGGCTCCGCCAGCAGCAGGAAGTCGAGCATCGGGATGGTGAAGACAATCTCATTCGGTGAACGCAGCACACCACCCTTCTGGGAGATTATGGGGTGGTCGGTGATGATCACCACCTCAATATAGGAACGGCGCAGGGAAGGGGGACCCTCGTCTCCCAGCGCAAACCCGATCATATCGATATAGTCAGCCTCGCTGACCCCGATATTCTCCTCCGGCCCGAACATCGCAAACTCCGGATCATCAAGGAGCGGAATGATCTCCTTCAGCTGGTAGTAGTTGTCAAGGTCGATATGGATGGTGAGATTCTGCACGAAGCCCCGCTTCTGGTAGGAGAAGACCGACAGCACCTCCGTCTCCTCCTCCTCCTTGCGAAGCTCCCTGAAAAACTCCTCCAGGTCACTGAAATTGAACGTTCCCTTGTAGAAATTATCGTTGACCTTCTCGAAAAACGCATCGGACGTATATTCCGATTCGTTCAGTTCAAGTGCCAGCTCATCGAGGTTCTCCTGCGTGACATCGGTATCCTCCTCAGCAAAGACCTCGAAGTCCTTGATGACCTCAATGAAATAGTCCTCCACCGCAATCTCGAAAGAGGCATCGCCCGACTCGTCAACATGGACGGTGATCTCCTGTTTGATCGTGCAGGATGCCGTTGAAATCAGAACAAGTATGATTGCCGAGAGTATAAAAATCAGCCTTGGTTTTATATATAGATTCATGAATACTACCTTCAGAGCACGTATGATACACCGCAACAGGAAATGAAAAAATCAGTCACAATTGAGCATATTCTTTCTAATTAAAATACCCTAATCAGGGTCAGGTTACAAGGGGGCAACTCTTTCCTGCAATCTTGATACCTTCGTCCCCTCTGATTGTATAAGAGTTGTGGAGTACATGCTGCCTTCAGGAACAGTAAACTACTTTCCTTCACGGATAAAAACATGTACAATGCGTTGTTATGACCTGAGTGCAATACTCAATTCTTTCAGTGGAATAGTACGTTCATGATACGAAGACGGGGACGGGCTAAAAGTCCCATCATCACATCAATAGCCTTCTCCCAGCGATATTCAGGCTGGGTAATCGCCGCCGTGATCATCCTCACGGCATTCTTCCTCTTTTTTGCCCTGCAGGTGCAGATAGATCCCGACCTGCAGGCCCTGCTGCCGGAAGACGATGAGACCAACATCAACTTCAACACCTATTATAACAACGGTGCCTACAAGGATACACTGATTATCACCCTGTCGGGTGATGATATATACAACCCCGAAGCCCTGCAGCTGCTAGAGGAGGCCACCGGACGCATAGAGGCCTATGACAATGTCGACTACGGCATACACCCGTTCTCCATGATCACAGCCGAGAAGAAGGGGACCCGCCTGGTCGTCGTTCCCATATCACCGCACAAAGGGGAAGAGCCCTGGAGCGAAGAAGAGGCCGAAATTTTCCGGAAACGACTCACAGAAGACGTTATCACCCGTAATCTCATCGTATCCGAAGACGGGAACATGGTGCAGCTATACTTTCCCGTAGAGATCATCAGCGGCATCCTGCAGCAACAGGTTGCCGAAATCAAGGAGTTCACCGCTCCGCTGGAAGCCTATGGGGAGCTGGCCTACCTTGGCTCTTTCTTTGCCAACGACCGCGTTGTCTTCTATCTCCTGAAGGACCTTGCCGGACTGCTCTCCATCTGCTTCCTCGTCATCCTGGTAGTATACTACCTCAGCTTCCGAGCCAAGCGGGCCGTCTTCCTGCCGATGTCGGTAGTCGTCTTCGGAACAGTCTGGTGCCTGGGTGCAATGGCCCTGATGGGATACAAACTGACAATCATCAACATCATCACCCCGCCGCTGGTGCTGACCCTCGGCAGTTCCTACAGCATACACATCCTCAACGAGTACTACCGCATGAGCCCGAGTGAGAATCCCCCGAATATCGGGAACAGCAAACGCTGGATCCTCAAAGCCGTCTATCATGTGAACAAGACAATCATCGTCGCCTGCATAACCACCGTAGCCGGGTTCCTCAGCCTGCTTGTGGCAAAACTGGACGAATTCAACGAGTTCGGCATATCGACATCAATCGGCATCACCGCCTGTGCCATCCTCTCCCTCTTCTATCTGCCCGCCGTCCTCTCAAGGATGAAGAACCCGCCGCCGCGCTACCGGAAAGCCATCACCGAGGGACCGTTTACCCTCTTCATCAAGCGGTGTGCAGACCTGGTGGTGAAACGCTGGTTACTCATCATCATAATATTCTCGATGATCATCCTGGGATTCCTCTACTCCTATGCCAAAGTGACCTTCGAGACAAACTACGTCTATTACTTTCCCGAGGACGACCAGATCGTCGTCGATTCACGGGAAGCCGTGGAACGGATCGGCGGAGTCGATACTATCTACATCACCCTGGATGCTCCCGAAGGAAGCGACAAGTACTTCGTCGACCCGGAAGTGCTCTCCAGGATAGATGCCTTTGAACGCACAATCGAGGCGGAGAGTGACGATATCACCCACATCCTCTCCTTCTCCCGCTATATCAGGTTTCTCCATGAGATCATGACCGGCAGCGATACCATCCCCGAGACAAAGGGGCTGATCATGCTGATCTCCCGCTACCTCTCAATCCTCACCGAGATAGAGAGGAACAACAGTGATTTCAGGCTGGTGCTCAGCGAGGACAAGAACCGGATGACCATATCGTTGCGTTACCGCAACGGGGAGACCGGCAGCCTTGCCGAACTGGAGCACTCACAGCAGGTCATTGATCTGCTGCAGGAGACCCGGGAGATGCTCCCACAGGAGTGCGAAATAACCATCTGGGGGCAGGGGAACCGCTTCCTGGCTCTGAATGAACTGATTAAGAGTGACCAGCGAAGATCAACCGCCTGGTCCCTGATCATAGTGTTCCTCATCACCGCAGTCACCTTCGTATCAATCAAGTACGGACTCTTCGCCGTCATCCCCATCATAACCGGAATCATGGCCAACTACATATTCATGATGGCCTTCGGCATCCCCTTCGATATGGTCACCATATCCTTTTCCAGCGTAACCGTGGGAGTCGGGATAGACGATGCCATCCACTTCATACTGCGATTTCGGAAGGTCTACAGCTTCTATCCCGACAATGTGAAGCAGGCAATGCATGAGACCATAGAGCTCACCGGAAGACCTATAACCCTGACATCGGTATCCATCATAAGCGGACTGATGGTCCTCGCCCTGGGAAGTTTCATCCCGATACGCTACTTCGGCATCCTCGTCTCCATCGCCCTCTTCAACACCCTCATGGCAACCCTATTCATCCTCCCCTCCTGTATGCTGCTCTGGTTCTACCTGGGTGAGCGTTACCGCAGTCGCAGAGAGTTGAAGGCAGAGCTGAACAAGCAGTGATATTGCACATACAACTTGCCTTCAATCACATTCCCTCAGTATGTTACTAGTGAAACAGCAATATACCATCAGGAGAGTAGCTCTATGAGAATTGATAAAATGACCATAAAACTGCAGGAAATCCTGCAGCATGCCAACGATACTGCAGACCGCCTGAATAATGCCCAGATCGGCAGCGAGCACCTGGCCCTGGCCCTTGTCACCCAGCGGGAAGGGATGATCATACCGCTGCTTGACCGCATCGGCGTGAACCGTATGACCCTGGAGAGCGACCTGCAGCGCATGGTCGGGAAACTGCCCAAGGCCTATGGAACGGCACAGCAGGTATCCCTTGCCCAGGGGGCATCCCGGGCCCTTCAGCAGGCCGAGCAGGAAGCCGCCCTGCTGAAGGACGAGTACACCAGTACCGAGCACCTGCTCCTCGCCCTGCTTGCCGCGGATGACGCGACTGCCCGGCTGCTCAAATCCGGCGGATTGACTCGGGATGCCGTGCTCAAGGCGCTGAAGAGCCTGCGGGGTAACCAGCGGGTCACCGACCAGAACCCGGAAGACCGCTACCAGGTACTGGAAAAATATTGCCGGGATCTTACCCGATTGGCCCGCACGGGGAAACTCGACCCGGTCATCGGAAGGGATGAGGAGATCCGGCGGGTCATGCAGGTACTCTCCAGGAGAACCAAGAACAACCCCGTCCTCATCGGTGAACCCGGCGTGGGAAAGACCGCCATAGCCGAAGGCCTTGCCCTGCGGATCGTCTCCGGGGACGTTCCGGAGATGCTCAAGTCCAAGCGCCTGCTCACCCTAGATCTCGGCTTACTCGTTGCCGGCGCGAAGTTCCGGGGTGAGTTTGAGGAACGGCTTAAAGCCGTCATTCACGAAGTCACCGAATCGGGAGGCGAGATAATCCTCTTCATCGACGAACTCCACACCCTTGTCGGTGCCGGGGCTGCAGAGGGCTCCACCGATGCCTCCAACCTGCTCAAGCCGGCCCTCGCACGGGGAGAACTGCGGGCAATCGGAGCTACCACGCTGGATGAGTACCGCAAGTACATTGAGAAGGATGCCGCCCTTGAACGCCGCTTCCAGCCAGTCTATGCCGCCGAACCCTCCGTGGAATCGACCATAGCCATCCTTCGGGGACTGAAGGAGCGCTATGAGGTGCACCACGGAGTCCGCATCAAGGATGAAGCCCTCATAGCGGCAGCCACCCTCTCCAACCGCTACATCACGGCAAGGTTCCTGCCCGACAAAGCCATAGACCTCGTTGATGAGGCGGCAAGCAGGATCAAGATGGAGATAGAGAGCCAGCCGGTGGAAATAGACCAGGTCTCCCGGAAGATGCTCCAGCTCAACATTGAGAAGCAGGCATTGAGCCGGGAACCGGATGTCGCCTCAAGGGAACGTCAGGAGAAAATCGAGCAGGAGCTGGCGGAGCTGAAGAGCCGCCATGACACCATGAGCCTCCAGTGGGAGAACGAGAAGAAGCTCATCGATGAGCTTCGTGAAAGCAAGGCTGCCATTGAGAACCTCAAGATTGAGGAGCAGCAGTGCGAGCGGGACGGGAACCTGACGAGGGCCGCCGAGATCAAGCACGGCCGTATCCCTGAAATCCAGCAGAGGATGGAGGAGCGCAGCCGCAGGCTCGCGGAAGTGCAGGGGGCCGGGCAGCTGCTGAAGGAAGAGGTCTCCGAGGAGGACATTGCCGAGGTAGTCTCCAACTGGACCGGGATACCGGTAAACAAGATGCTCTCATCCGAGATGCAGAAGTACCTCAGGCTCGAGCAGATACTGTCAGAACGGGTGGTGGGACAGGAGGAGGCCATTGAGAAAGTGGCCGATGCCGTGCGCCGCAACAAGACCGGCCTCTCCGATGAAGCACGTCCGCTCGGCTCCTTCATATTCCTCGGGCCCACCGGAGTGGGAAAGACCGAACTGGCAAAGACACTGGCAGCCTTTCTCTTTGATGATGAGAAGGCCCTTACCCGCATCGACATGAGCGAGTACATGGAGAAGCATGCCGTATCCAGGCTTATCGGTGCTCCCCCGGGGTACGTCGGGTATGATCAGGGAGGACAGCTCACCGAGGCAGTGAGACGGAGACCCTACTCGGTCATCCTCTTCGATGAGATCGAGAAAGCCCACCCGGACGTCTTCAACGTGCTGCTGCAGATGCTTGATGACGGACGTCTGACCGACGGACAGGGGAGGGTAGTCGATTTCCGCAACGCCATCGTCATCATGACCAGCAATATCGGGAGTGACATCCTGCTGGAGGCAGAAGAGTTCGATACCGTGCGGGAACCGGTGATGCGGCTCCTGAAATCAACCTTCAGGCCCGAGTTTCTCAACCGTGTGGATGATATCATCCCCTTCACCCGCCTAGACAGGGAGCAGATCATGACCATAGCCGATATCCAGCTGGCCCGGCTCGCCGGCAGAATGCGGGAGCAGAAGATTGATTTGGAAGTGAGCGATACAGCCAGACGGATCGTTGCCGAACAGGGATATGATCCCGCCTACGGGGCAAGGCCGCTGAAGCGGGCTGTCCAGGTGCTCATCCAGAACCCGCTGGCCAAGTTTCTCCTTGCCGGGAAGGCCGGAGAGGGCGACAGGATCAGCGTGGAAGCAGGTGAGGACGGTACCCTCCAGTTCCGGGTCAACGACGACGATACCCGCTGATCAACTGTTGCTCAGCAGAGCGTCGTAGGCCTCCGGGGTATCGATATCGGTAATGAAAGCCGGGTCGCTTTCATCGGTATATCGCACCGCATGGACACGGAAGACATCCCGCATCGACTGCGTCGGAGTGCATGCGGCAATGGTGGCAAGCACCCGGGGAGAGACAATGACCGGATGACCGGGAGTTGTTCCCACCCTCGGTTGGAGGATCTCGCCATCCGGGAACTGACGGAACAGACCCACCAGCCGTGATATCTGATTCGTGGTTACCAGGGGAAGATCGCCATGCATGATGATGCAGGTATCCACCGGCGGGAGAGCCAGAGCCCCCATCCTGATCGATGAGAACATCCCCAGCTGGTAACTGTCGTTCCTGACACAGCTGAGCTCTGCATACTGAGCCAGACGGGACTCAAGCTCCTCTCCCCTGAAACCCGTAACAACGGTAATGCTGTCAGTAACCGGTTGCAGAGACCTTATGACATACTCAATGACCGTCGTTCCCCGCCAGGGGAGCAGCAGTTTCCAGGAGCCCATGCGTGAGGAGAAGCCGGCAGCGGGAATGATACAGGAAATCATCTACCAACAATAGCACGGTAAGCCTGCCGGTGCAATTGCACAGCACAACCGGTTTCAGTATACTTCCCGGTATGGTAGCTACGATCATCAACTGCATCACCGTCATCCTCGGCTCCCTCATCGGACTGGCATTCCATGCCCGCATCAGGGAATCAATCAAGGAGGTGGTCTTCATCAGCGCCGGCTTCATCTCGCTGGTCGTGGGACTGCGCATGGCCCTCGGTTCCCAAAGCTATCTCATAGTCCTCTTCTCCATCGGTATCGGCGGTACAATCGGCTACCTGCTGCGGATTGAGGAGGGTATCCTCAATCTCGGGGCCTTCTTCGAACGCCTTGTGCGAAGGAAAGGCAGGGGACGTTCACCTGACGGGGAGAAATCGAAGGATTTCGCCCTGGGCTTTCTCAATGCCTCGGTGCTCTTCTGCGTGGGGGCGATGACCATCGTCGGTGCCATCAAGGCCGGAGCGGAAGGGGATTATGAACTGATACTGATCAAGTCAGTCATGGACGGCTTCATGGCCATCATGTTCACCGCTGCCTACGGGATAGGGGTGATATTCTCCGCGATAACCATCCTCATCTACCAGGGAGGCTTCACTCTGGCCGGTGCCTGGCTTGCCCCGCATATCGGGGAAGCGGGACTCATTGAACTCTCGGCAGTGGGAGGCATCCTCGTCGTGATGATCGGCATCAACCTGCTGAAGCTGCGGGAGCTGAAGACCTCCAACTTTCTCCCCGCGCTCCTGCTCGTACCCCTCTTCACATCGGTCGCGCCCCTGATCGCAAAGCTCTTCTCATCCGTTATCGGTTAGCCTGCGCGGAGATCTCGCCTCCTCGAGGCTGAGAAAGGGAGACTGGTCAGTTTCCACATCCGATGCGGACACCTTCCAGATCTCATCGGCATACTCCCTGATAGTCCTGTCCGAAGAGAACTTCGCCGATGATGCAATATTGGTTATCGCCATGCGGTTCCAGCCCTCCCGGTCGGTATGGGCTGCCCGGGCCGCTGCATGGGCATCCCGATAGGAACCGAGATCGGCAAAGTGCATATACCGGTCCCCCTCATCGAACAGTGACCGGCGAAGCGGCTCGAAGATGTTCGGTTCGCTGATATTGAAGTAGCCCGAGAGAAAGAGGTCTATTACCCCCTTGATTGCAGGGTCGCTGAAACAGTAGGAGTAGGGGTTGTACGAACCACGCAGAGCCTCAACCTCCTCGGCAGTCATACCGAAGATGAAGATGTTCTCCCTGCCGGCCTCCTCCATGATCTCAATGTTCGCGCCGTCGAGGGTGCCGAGCGTGACTGCCCCGTTGCACATGAACTTCATGTTGCCGGTTCCGGAGGCCTCGGTCCCCGCTGTCGATATCTGCTCCGAAATATTGGTTGCGGGAATGATCTTCTCAGCCATCGAGACCCGGTAATTGGGCATGAAGAAGACCTTCAGCTGCCTGTTCACGGCAGGATCGCTGTTGATGGTCATCGAGATATTGTTGATGAACTTGATGATGAGTTTGGCCATGGTGTAGCCCGGTGCGGCCTTGCCGCCGAAGAGAAAGGTCATGGGAGCCATATCCTGCAGCTCACCGTTCCTGATCCTGTTGTAGAGCATGATGATATGGAGGGCATTGAGCAGCTGGCGCTTGTACTCATGGATACGCTTCACCTGCACATCAAAGAGGGTATCGGGATCGATTGCCCACCCGAACTCCTTTTTCAGGTAGTTTGACGCTGTTACCTTGGCCTTCCGCTTTACCTCCTCGAAATCCTTCGAGAAGATCGAATCACCGGCATAGGCCTTCAGTTTGCCTATCTGGCTGAAATCGGTGATCCAGCCGTCCCCTATGGCATCGGTAATAAGTCCGGCGAGGGGTGGGTTGGCATTGAGCAGCCACCGTCTCTGGGTGATGCCGTTGGTCTTGCTGTTGAACCGTTCGGGGAAGATCCTGGCGAACTCCGGGAACATCCTGCTCTTCAGCAGCTCTGTGTGCAGCCTGGCCACCCCGTTGGTGGAGTGCGATCCTATGATGCAGAGATTGGCCATGCGCACCTGCTTTGGATTAGTCTCCTCTATGATGCTGACATTGCCTATCTGTCGCCGGTCGCCTGGAAAGAAGGTGACCGCCGACTGAAGGAAGCGGTGGTTGATTTCATAGATTATCTGGAGATGGCGGGGAAGGTTAACCTCCAGCATGGTCACCGGCCACTTCTCCAGGGCTTCGGGCATCAGGGTATGGTTGGTGTACCCCATGGTCCTGACCGTGATATCCCAGGCCTCCTCCCAGGCAAGATGCTCCTGGTCAATGAGAATCCTCATCAGCTCGGGAATGGCAAGCGAGGGATGGGTATCGTTGAGCTGGATGGCGGCATGCTCCGAGAACGCACCCCAGGGAGCTCCCGATTTCTTGAATCGCCTGATGATATCGGAGAGAGAGCAGGCTACGAAGAAGTACTGCTGCTGGAGGCGCAGCTCCTTTCCGAGATAGAGCTTATCATTGGGGTAGAGCACCTGGCTGAGGTTCTCAGCCATCACCTTCGATTTCACTGCTTCGACATAATCTCCCTCGTTGAACTCATGGAAGTTGAACGCCTCCGCCGCTCTGGCGCTCCAGAGCCGCAGGGTATTGACCGTTTTCCCCCCGTACCCGACTATCGGGATATCATAGGCAATGCCGATCACATCGTAGGTGTCGATCCACTTGTACTGCATGCGGTTGTCTTCAAGGAAGGACTCGACCCTGCCGCCGAAACGGACAGGTATGCTCAAATCGGTGCGTTCGATCTCCCAGGGGTTTCCGAAACGCAGCCAGTCATCCGGCTGTTCTGCCTGGTACCCGTTGATAATGCGCTGCTTGAAGATCCCGTAGTTGTACCGGATACCGTACCCGAAGGCCGGCAGGTCCAGAGTTGCCATTGAGTCCAGGAAGCAGGCTGCCAGCCGGCCGAGACCGCCGTTTCCCAGCCCTGCATCCACCTCCTCGTCGGCCAACTCCTCGAGAGTGTAGCCCAGTGAGGCGAGGGCTTCCCTGAACGGCTCCTCAAGCTGCAGATTTATGATATTGTTGGTCATTGCCCTGCCCATGAGGAATTCGAGGGAGAAGTAGTATATCCGCTTTGCCAGGTTGTTGTGGTGGGACTGCTGGGTGTTGATCCACTGATGGATAAGGCGGTCCCTGACAGTCAGGGCCAGAGCGGCGTACCGGTCCCTGCTCGTTGCCGAGTAGCGGTCGCAGCCCATGGAGTACTTGAGATGTTCGGCAAAATCCCAGGTAATGGCATTGCAGTCACTGCCATATCTGTTGTCAGGTGCTGTATCAGGTGCTTGTTTCTGCATAGTGTCTCCTTGTTGCTGTCAAGGTACGCTGGTGTATGGATGCATGTAAACCAGTTTACCGGCAGGTCAATTCATTCTATGCAAAAAGCGATATTATTTGCAAGGCGTATAATGAAATCTCTTGACAAAATATACCAGCTTTGGTAGCTTTGCATCTACGTGGATTTGTGCCCGGCATATGGACCGACAAGTATGATCCGTGACGGGAGCAGCGAACATCCTATCTGAACAGTATATATCAGTCATATATGATTCCAGAGAAGATGACCTGCTTTTTTACCAGCAATGACAGACGGCTACGTACTGTTGTGCTGAAAAACAACTGTGCCCCTGTAGCTCAGTCGGTAGAGCACCACCATGGTAAGGTGGGGGTCACCGGTTCAAGTCCGGTCGGGGGCTCTTGGCGTGTCTGCCGGGAAACAGAGATAAATGGCGGATGCTGTGGGAGTTGAATATGGCAAGCAAGAAGAAGGGACCTGTAGAAAAGATAGCACTGCAGTGCACAGAATGCAAACGCAAGAATTATACCACTTCCAAGAATAGAAGAAATATTCAGGAGAAGCTGGAGTTCAAGAAATACTGCAGTCACGACAGAAAGCATACCATCCATCGCGAGACAAAGATTAAATAGATTTCCTAGGCCAGTAGCTCCAATGGCTAGAGCGCCGGTCTCCAAAACCGGATGTTGTAGGTTCGAGTCCTACCTGGCCTGAATATATCATAAATGTCGCTAAGCGAGGATATCAGCGATTTCAAGAGGAGAGAGCTTGATGAAAAAGCTTATCAAATACCTGAAAGAGACCCGACTGGAGCTGAAGAAGGTTGTATGGCCCAACAGAGATACCGTAATCTCCTCCACGAAGGTGGTAATTGTATCGACACTGATTTTCGCTCTGGTTCTGGGGCTGGTGGATTTCCTGCTACTGCAGGGCTTGTACCTCGTGTACTGATAGGGATGGATAGAGGCAGAGATGGCTAAAGGTTGGTATGTCGTACATACATATTCCGGATATGAAAACAAGATAGAGAAGACAATCAGGCGACTGATGAGTGATCCGGACTTTTCCGAATCCGTGTTCGACATAAAAGTGCCCGCAGAAGAGGTTGTTGAAGTCAAGGACGGGAAGAAGAAGACTTCGATGAAGAAGATTCTGCCGGGGTATATCCTGCTGGAGATGGATCTTCCCGATCTCGGTTGGAAGCGGGTATGCTCCCAGATACGACGGATCCAGGGAGTGACCGGGTTTGTGGGAACGATGAACGGCTCCAAGCCTCAGCCGATATCGGCTGAGGAGGCCAGGAGAATATTCCAGAAGACCGGAGAGATCAAGAGCGACAAGATTGTGAAGCCGAAGCAGTCGTTCTCGCATGGAGAGTTGGTCAAGATAATCGACGGGCCGTTTGACACCTTTACCGGTACAATCGAGGAAGTCTATCCCGACAAGTCGAAACTCAAGGTAATGGTCGGGATATTCGGACGATCGACACCTGTCGAGGTTGACTTTACCCAGGTTGAGAAGATATAGTCTGCTGCGGCTGGCTACTCTTTGATCTGGTTGCAGAAAGTATCAGCTTTTTATTACATATCCCCCCGGGATTTTCCCGGTGAGTTGGGAGCCTGATCGTATGACAGGCGTTAATACCAGCGCAGGGGCCAGTACCGGAACTATTCAGGTATTCTGGCTGCCCGTGCGTAAGGAGAACTGTTATGGCTAAGAAAAAGGTTACTGCGCTGATCAAGTTGCAGGTACCGGCCCAGAAAGCTACGCCCGCCCCGCCGGTCGGACCGGCATTGGGACCACACGGGGTGAGCGCTCCCCAGTTTGTACAGCAGTTTAATGACAAGACAAAAAATGTCGAAGCGGGACTGACCGTTCCGGTGGTCATTACCGTATATGCTGACCGAAGCTTCACTTTTATCGTCAAGACTCCGCCTGCCGCGGTACTTATCAAGAAGGCCTGCGGAATCAGCAGCGGCTCGGGTGAACCTCATAAGGTGAAGGTAGCCAAGATCACCAGGGACCAGCTCAAAGAGATAGCTGAGTTAAAGATGCCCGATCTTAATGCAAATGATGTTGATGCCGCCATTAATATTATAGCTGGCACGGCTAGAAGCATGGGTGTCGAGGTGGAGGCTTAGTATGAAACGAGGAAAGAAGTATCAGGAAGCGCTGAAGAAATATGACAAGCAGACAGTGTATGAACCCGTAAAGGCTGCAGAACTGGTGAAAGAGCTTGCTTTTGCCAAGTTTGACGAGACCGTTGAGGTCTCGGTGAAGCTGAATGTCAAGAAGAGCCAGTCGGTACGTGATACCGTTGTGCTCCCGCACCAGTTCTCCGCACAGAAGAAGGTGCTCGTCTTTGCCAAGGGTGAGAAGGCCGAGGAGGCGAAAGAGGCCGGCGCGGCCTATGTCGGCGATGTTGATCTTGTGGAGAAGATCAGGGGCGGCTGGCTTGATTTTGATGTTGCCGTCGCGACTCCCGACATGATGAAGGATGTCGGTAAACTCGGGCCCATACTTGGACGGAGAGGCCTGATGCCCAATCCCAAGACACAGACGGTAACCTTTGATGTCAAGGGAGCCCTGGCTGAGCTGCAGAAGGGGCGGGTGGAGTTCCGCTCCGACAAGACCGGTGTGGTGCACCTGGCAATCGGCAAAGTCTCCATGGAAGCCGACAAGATAGTGGAGAACCTCAAGCTGGTGTTCGGCGAAGTGGTCAGGAAACGTCCCAGTGATGCGAAGGGTGAGTTCGTGAAGAGTGTTGCAATCTCTTCTACCATGGGCCCGGGTGTCCGTGTGGATCTTCGTGAAAATCAGTAGGTAATCGGAGGAATAGTATGTCTGAATATGAAACGAAAATGCAGCAGAGCAAACTGGATGCTGTCCACGCCCTCGTTGATGAGTTCAAAGATGTTGAGGACTATATCTTTGCCGATTACCGCGGGCTTACGGTGGAGCAGATAACCGATCTGCGCAACAAACTCAGGGAGAAGGAGACAGTCTTCAAGGTTGTGAAGAACAGGTTTGCCAAGATTGCCCTCTCCCAGCTGGAGAAACCCGATGCCGGTGAACACCTTGTCGGTCCCACTGCCGTGGCCCTTCCGAAGGGAGAATCCGGTGAAGCGGCCAAGGTGCTGATCGAGTTCGCAAAGGGTGCTCCTCTCAATATAAAGGGCGGTATTATTGACGGCAACGTCTTCAATGCCTCCGAAATGGTGGAATTCAGCAAGCTGCCTGGCAGGATGGATC
>CAZSBC010000092.1:0-13677 GCA_964605195.1 uncultured Spirochaetales bacterium
ATCTTTGAGGAGACCTTTGCACCACCGATGATGGCGACGAACGGCTGCTCAGGATTCTCCAGGAGTGGCCCGAAAAAGGCTACCTCCTTCTCAATCAGCATGCCGGCAGCCGAGGGCAGATACCTGGTAACTCCTTCAGTTGAAGCATGGGCGCGATGCGCAGTGCCGAAGGCATCATTGATGTAGACATCGGCAAGCGAAGCGAGCTGCTTGCTGAAATCAGGATCATTTGCAGTCTCTCCTGCATGAAAGCGGAGATTCTCAAGCAGCAGGACCTCACCAGGCTGAAGGGTTGCTGCATCCGCTTCAACAGCTGATCCGACACAATCTTCGGCCATCTTCACATCTCTGCCAAGCAGTTGTGAGAATGTGCCGCAGACCTGCCTGAGGCTGAATTCAGAACTGAATTCACCCTTGGGGCGCCCAAGATGCGTCATGACAACCAGCGAAGTATCCTTCTGATTGAGAATATAGTTCAGAGTCGGCAAGGCCCGCTCTATCCGGGTAGCATCACTTACCTTGCCATCTTTCAACGGCACATTAAAATCAACCCGTACCAGTACTCGTTTACCGCTAAGGTCCATATCCTTGATCGTTCTCAGTTTCATCGATTACCTCTACCACCTCCCGCCCGTAGCGGGTTTCATACGTAAATAATGCCTGCGAATATCTGAAGATATTCGCAAGCATCTCTTTTCAATCAAACCGTTCGGTACTTCAGCCGGTCAGTTGAGCTTCATGCAAAAAGGATGATTTTTGCATGAAGTCATAAAGCCAATTGCTTTATATGCTTTCAAGATGCATGCTTGACTACATTTTACAATTGGCTCGGTTTAGACCAGCTTTTCGGCAAGATCGACAACTCTTGTGGAGTATCCCATCTCATTGTCATACCAGCTGCAGATCTTGAAGAATTTCTCTCCGATCTTCATCGTACAGAGCGCATCAAAAATTGACGAATGCGGATTTCCCTTGACATCCATGGATACTATGGGATCTTCGGTGTACTGGAGAATGCCCTTCATCGGTCCCTCTGCAGCCGCCCGGATGGCAGCATTGAGCTCATCCACACTGCAATCCTTCTCGGTTTCAAAGGTGAGATCGACAATTGAACCAGTAGGCGTCGGCACCCGCATGGCCATACCGTTCAGCTTACCATTCAGCTCGGGGATTACAATACCGACAGCCTTGGCTGCACCGGTTGTCGTGGGTATGATGGAAAGCCCAGCTGCCCTGCCTCTTCTCAGATCGCTGTGCGGCAGATCAAGGATTACCTGATCATTGGTATATGCATGCACGGTGGTCATCAAGCCTTTGACGATACCAAAGGAGTCATTGATCACCTTGGCAACCGGGGCAAGACAGTTGGTGGTACAGGAGGCATTTGAGAAGGCGGTATTCTCGCTCTCGATGGCATCATCATTTACACCGAGCACTATCGTCTGGTCGATGGTGTCCTTGGCAGGTACAGTGAGTATCACCTTCTTGGCACCAGCTGTAATGTGGTCCTTATAGCCTCCCCGGGGGCCCTCGGCACTTCTGAAGACACCAGTGGATTCAATAACTACATCCACGCCCAGGGCTTTCCAGGGCAGATTGGCAGGATTCCTTTCAGCCAGGATCTGTATGCGCTTGCCATCAACAATGATCGAGTCATCGGATGCCTCAACACTCTTATCATATACTCCATAGGTTGAATCATACTTCAGCAGATGTGCAAGAGTGTTCGGATCGGTCAGATCGTTCAGTGCAACAATCTCAATGTTATCACGTTCGAATGCAACCTTGAATGCATTTCTTCCTATGCGCCCAAAACCGTTAATAGCGATTTTCATGAAATAAATCCTCCAAAATATTTGTTATGACGACCTAAATATATGAAAAGTGAAGAGTTGTGTCAATGAAGTTGCTACTGCTTGGACACTACAATTTTTATTGAATTGATTTTATGTCCCTCGATGTCCTGTATGATGAAATCAATGGTGCTGCTGCCGTCGTAATAACTGACCTTTTCAAGGCTATCGGGTATCTTCCCGAAAAGCTCAAAGACAAATCCGCCCAATGTCTCAAAATCCTCATCAGGAAGGTTAAGATCTAGGGCATCATTGAGATCAGAGATCTGCATGCGGGCATCGCAAAGATAAATCCCTGGGCCCAGTGTCTGGTAATCATCCTTTTCGTCGTCGTACTCATCCTGAATGTCACCGACAATTACCTCGATGATATCCTCCAAGCACACAATTCCTGATACCCCGCCATATTCATCCACGGCAACGGCAATATGAACCTTGCGCCACTTGAACTCACGGAGCAGTACATCAATTTTCTTGCTGTCGGGAACAAAGAAGGGTTTCCTCATGATCTTCTTGATATCGACCGAAGCTAACTCACTTGCATGCTTGAGAAGATCCTTGACATAGAGAATACCGATGACATTGTCGATGGTATCCTTGTATACCGGATAGCGTGAAAAACCCAGTTTTGAGATTGCTTCGACCAGTTTATCAGCATGTGAGTCCGAAGCAATGAATTCCACATCAATCCGCGGTATCATTACCTCTTTGACGGTGGTGGTGGACAACTCTTCAACTCCGTCAAGCATCTCCTGCTTCTCGGCAGTGTCATTATTCCTTTCATGAGCAAGGAAAGCGTGAATCAGCTTCTGTAGCAATCTATTTTTTCCTATCTGCATATCAACTCATCATTCCGTTACCCGATCAGCCAAACTCGGCAAGCATTCTCTCCTGCAGAGAGAGCATCTTCTCATCGGCATCATTGGATGCGTGATCATACCCGATTAAGTGCAGTAATCCGTGCAGCAGCAGGCGACGGAATTCTTGCTCAACGGGAACGTCAAAATATTCACAGTTTTCACGCAGCGTGTCAACTGATACAACGATATCTCCGAGAAATCCGCTCGGTAAAATATCTTCATACTGTTCGATCTGGGCGAATGAGAGCACGTCGGTCGGGGTGTCAATATTACGGTAATCCCTATTAAGCTGCTGAATTCCGGCATCGTTGGTGATCATAACCGATACTTCACAATCATCCAGCGCCAGTTTTCTCAGGCAGGCGCTGAGAAAGCGTTCGGTTGCATCAACATCAGGCAGATCCGTCGAGCCGGTATAGGTATTCAGGACATCAACGCGAATCATCGCTTTGCCCCCTCCGGGAGCTCTGGATACTCAATCCGGGTGTGATACCTTCCTGACAGGATCAGGATGAAACGCTTTTTTATCTGCTCAAGCTCTGAAAGGGAAAGATCACTGTTGGCAAGCTGCCGGTTGTTGATTTTATCCATGAAAATCTTCCAAACCATCTTCTCAAGCTTGGGAGTAGTGGGCTGCTTGATTGTCCTGCAGGCGGCATCAACACTGTCTGCCAGCATCACTACAGCAGCCTCTTTGGTCATCGGCAGTGTCCCGTTGTAGGAGAAATCCTCCTTTGACACCTTACTGTTCTTTTCATTCTTATTCATGGCCTCAACGTAGAAGTAGCTTATGACATCACTTCCGTGATGCTGGGCAAGAATATCTATTACCTCGGGTGGCAGTCCGATCTCCTTGGCCTTCTCAATGCCTACCTTCACATGAGATTTGATCACAGCTGCCGACAGGCTCGGTTTCAGCTCATTGTGTTTATTACTGCCAGTCTGGTTCTCAATAAAATATTCCGGCTGATCTATCTTCCCGATATCATGATAATAGGCCCCTACGCGTGCAAGCAGGCTGTTGGCTCCAATCGCCTCACAGGCTGCTTCAGCAAGATCTGCAACCGATACAGAGTGGCTGTATGTACCGCGGGCCACAACAGCCATGCGCTTCAATGTCTTGGTGTTCATGGTCGTCAGCTCTATCAGCCGGAAATCGGTGGGCAGGTTGAATATATTCTCGCATACCGGCAGCAGCATCACCAGCAGGATCGTTGAGATAAGCGCATTCACAGCCATCAGAATACCCTGAAGATAGAAGTCGGTAAAGGAGTACTGCGTTATCAGGCCCATGACCAGCAGGAGAGCAAATCCCGAGAACAGCAGATAGATGAAGGACTTGATCATATCGACGCGTTTCCGGGCAATGGTGATGATATAGGTACCGGTAAGTCCCTGCGTGATGAGGATAATGAAGGCACTGTAGTCTGCCTGCGGAATTAGCAGAGCACTGAGGGCCAGGAAGGCAGATACAAGATAGCCGGCAGACTTCCCGACAATGGCGGTGAGCAGCATGGTGAGGAAGGCAATGGGAATACTGAAGGCAAAGAGCAGAATGCCGTTTGATAACAGCGCCGAAGCAGTCACGTTCTGGAGTATGGTAAAGAGTCCGACAGATATCATGATTATTAGGAAAAACTGCTGCTTCCTGTAGGTGTTCGGAATGAACCGAGTCACCACCAGGACAAAGATCAGTGAGTAGATCAAGGCCAGCATGCCTTTCCCGACTTCACGCGGGAGCGAAACCTCGTATTCGCTGCTTTGCAGCACGGAGAGCTTTTTAAGGGCTTCCTCGGTAACAATAAAGTCCTTGACAATGATATACTCCCCCTCTGCAATCGTTGCCGTTACCGGTTCAACCGATGATTCGGCACTCTGGATACGCTGGTAGGTTGTAATCCGGTCGAAGTTGAGATTGGGGACTGCAAACGGTGCAACTATGCCTGTGATCACCTCCGCGGCAACATCCAGCGTGCTAGCTGAAACTGCCTCAGCAATGACCCCAGGCAGTGCTGATACAGTGAGGATATCACTACGTGAGATCTCCTCCTGCTTATCACCATCTCCAACTCTGTCACTCTCTGTAATCACGATATCAAAATAGGATGCATCGGCAAGCGGGTTTGCTGACAACTCCTCCCTAGTCAGAACGCCGGTATCCATGATATCCCGCAGCAGGTTATCACTGAAATTCATCAACCGTCGCAGGTCGTCCCCGGAGTATTCGGAGAGCTGCTGCTGCAGGACCTCCGGGCTCGTACCCGCAGCTGCAAGATAGCTGCTCAGCTGATCATAATCTGAGCGGGACAGGGTGCTGCCCAGCACCAGATCACTGAACAGCTGAAAGCTTTTCACCGCAGTAAGCGTTTCGTCAATCATGTAGCTATAAACCGGTTTTATGCCAGCTACCGCACGCCGCTGCAGCTCTTCAGTTGCCTCAGCATCAATATATTCGACATTCTGGTTTGAGATAACATTTTTTGCGGCAATCTCTCCAACCGAAAAACCGGAGGTCAGCTTAACATCTCTGCGAATAATCTGCTCGGAGAGGAAAAAAGCTCCGAAATAGAGCAGTGAAGCAAGAACGGCAACAGTGATCAGGAGTGTAATAATCCAGTTTCGGTGCTTCGCGAAAATAACGTTATGAATGGTCGGTTTCATAGGCATCAACAATTTTTCGTACCAGACGACTACGGATAACATCACGCGAAGAGAAAGAGACAAATGCAATCTCATCTATGCTTCGCAGGATTCTTGCCGCTTCAACCAGGCCTGAGTCAATCCGTTTCGGCAGGTCGATCTGGGTGATATCACCGGTAATAACCGCTTCCGATTGCTCACCGATTCTTGTGAGAAACATCTTCATCTGTTCGGTAGTGGTATTCTGGGCCTCATCAAGGATTATGAACGCATTCTGCAGACTCCTGCCCCGCATATATGCAAGGGGAGCAATCTCTATGACTCCGGTCTCCTCCATCTTCTTGATGGTATGCAGCGGGAGCATTGCCTCCAGGGCATCATACAGGGGTCGCAGGTATGGATTAATCTTCTGACTGAGATCTCCGGGCAGAAACCCTAGGCTCTCCCCGGCCTCAACAACCGGACGGGTAAGAATCAACTTCTTCTTGCGGTCAGTCAGCAGCTCCTGCACAGCTTTGGCTATGGCCAGATATGTTTTCCCGGTTCCAGCCGGTCCGATCCCGAAAACAAGCTGCTTGGTGAACATGGCCTCGATATACTTGAGCTGATTGCTGCTTTTCGGGAAGACCCGCCTTGAACCGGCATTGATCACTATGGATTTTGTCGATTCTGGGGTAAAATCATCAGCCTCTTTCTGTGCCTGAATGAGCAGGCGTACCTGGGGAGGATCCACATCCCGGTCCTGCCGGGCAAGCTCCTTCATGATCTCTATGAGTCTGGTGAATGAAGAGACTGTCTCCCTGTCATGAGAGTCATCAATGGTGAAACTGTCGCCCTTGAGATAGATTCTGATACCAAGACCATCTTCAATCTCTTTGATGTTCACATCATTCGGACCGCACACTTTGGTAAGTATGTCCGAATCCTCTACAACTACAGTCACAGATTCTCCTTTTGCTTATTCAATATCGATGGTATATCCACCAGTTGTTATATCATGCTCTATTGAGGAAGATAAGTCAATTTCCGGAATGGCTTTCCATTTGATATAAATACTGTAGGTGGAATCCCATGCATAGGAGAGGTCACTTTGGTCCAGCGCAATCTCCCCTGTGTAATCAAAGACAAGGTTCCAGTCACGCATTTCATGTACAACGTCCAGCGAAACCTCGTAGAGATTGAAATTTGAAGCATACCGATCGGCAATATGAAAGAAATTGAACGATTTCAGCAGATCGGGAATGATAAAATTGGTTCCGTCCACATATGTATGCAGGGCGGTGTTCTTCGAGACAAACTGGAGCTTCATGGTGAGAAATTCCCTGATCACCGCTTCGAATGAAAACCGGAAAGAGAGCAGATTGTCAACCGGATCAAGAAAATTATAGTACAGACTGGTGTAGAGGTTGCCTGAGAGAATGATTCTGTCGTACCAGAGAGCAACCTCAGGTACCGACAGCAGTGAGGCAGACTGGAGTGTGTCGGGGAGCAGTCCCGCGAACAACCCGGGAGCTGCAGCACTGTCTCTCAGGGTAAGCTCCGCACTGAATCGTTTATACTGCAATGCAAGAATATAGCGTGAGATTTCCCCTGAAACCGGCATTGCAGTAAAACGCTGGGAAAACGATAATTCGGGAAAAGGCTGCCATCGCAACAGTCCTTGCAACTCCAGGAGATCACCGCTGTCCAGGACCGGTTCGCTGCTGCTTCCGAGATGATAGGCTAGATCATACACCGTATTGAGCGAGCCGCTAAGATCAAAGCTATCAATATCAAAAGAGATCAAACCTGAGACCGGGTTGGGAATTACCGTCGTGGCACTATCTTCAATAAGAGAGAGGCCTGCATCGAGCTGTATCGAAAGTGACTGCAAAGCAGTCTTCCAGACAGCATCAACAGTGACTCCAGCTGGTGGGAGTACAGCCTTCAGCAGCAGCGATGAGGCTATCCCCTCAAGTGGCAGCTTCCCAGTCACATAGTGCCTACGGATAAACTGCTCATCAAAACTGAATCCGGTTACAACCGGCTTCCCTGCTGCAGCATCATAGCCGTACCGCAGCATATCGCCGGAGAGAACGTAAGTTACCCCAAGTTCCGGGAGTGTAACCTGCAGCATATCGAAGAGGGTAATTCGAGACTGCTTACTGTCCAGCTCATCAAGGACAGTTCGTGCCGCATCGTCATCACCGAAATAGTTATGCTTCTGCAGGTAGAGACTTGTCGCCACTCCGTTGCTGATCTGCAGGGATCCATCAAGGAGGCCAACCTCGGTATCAAAATCCAGGGCTATATTGAATACATGCTTCAGGTTCTCAATTACTGAATCATCACTGAAATTGAAATCAGAGAGACTCTCATTGCGCAGAGCAAAGGTCATCGATACGACATCGGGAACAGAAACAGCCTGATTTCCCGCACCGTGCAGCGGGTCATAATCCGGCTGCTCCCCGTCAGGGAGCAGCTCCGGGAAGCGGTGCAGAGAACCGACAGCCACACCATCGTCAGTGGTAAATGCATGAGCGTCACCGGCTAGGCCATAGCGGTCCTCAACTGGTATTTGCTCGTTGCCTGCAACTCCAGGCTCAGGAGGCTGTCCCTGCCAATCAAGAAGCGTACCGGCAAGCGAGAAGGTCAATCTCGGCGCGTTAATATCGGTTATCGTATAGCTCCAAGGTGACGTAATATCCCACTGCACGCTAGAAGAAAAGCGAGAAAGAGCAAGTTTCGTCAGTATACCTGATTCGGGGAGTTCCGGCATATAGGAGCCGTTAAGCTCCCAGCTGAAGGAAGAGAGATCCGATCGTGTCAAAGGAAATACCGCCCTGCCTGTAATATCATCAAGGGCAAAGGTACTCTTGCGCACACCGAAATCAGCTGCTACAGCGGCATCGGAATAGAAGGGAACCGATATCTCAATATCAACCATCTTGCCATCCAGGGACAACTCAGGTTCCGCAAGGAGTCGGAATGGTTGTGACTCCTGTGGCGAGTAACCCAGCATCAGGAACAGCGTACCGGAGAGTGTCTGCTCCCTGTTCTGCAGCAGCGCTTCTGCTCCCAGGGCAGTTCCGGTCTGCTCGTAGGCATCCATGAGCAGGGCGGCATACGATTCAGAACTGTCCACCCAATCGGCAAACGGGCTGTCAGCAGTTAGGAAACCGTCAAGGAGCGATACTGGGGAACTGCCGGAACCGGCATCCTGGTAATTCTCGATGAACAGCGCAACACTGTTTGCTGCGGTCTCCCGCTGTACCGGCAGTATCCCGAACAGCGGTATGGTTGTATTGAAGAATAATCCCCTGTCAGTTGTAACACCGAAGGCGGGGTTGAACACCAGGGTCCTGCCGGGATAGTAGAAAAATGGAAGGTAGAAAACTGGTACTCTCCCGAGTTTGAACAGGGCATCCTCTGCAAACCAGTCTCCGTTTTCCAGCAGAACGATTCTTCCGGCTTCAAGACTGAAATGGGGATCCTCCACAGCAGTTCCGATGATACCGTCCTCAATGATCAGCTGTTTGGAAGCAGAGCGCTCGGCACTTCCCCCCTGAAGAAAGAACAGAATCCTCTCACCGTCAATATTGGTCTGTTCAGAGACTATCCGGGGTAGGATCAGTCTGCCGTTCCAGGCATTGATATCAAACAGAACCAGTTCGCTCTGCAGCGTATTGAGAACTTCACCGGTCTCCAGACTGCGGGTGGTAATGGTAACATCCCCATAAGCCTGGAGGGTGCCGCTGTACTGCTCAATGATGATCCGTGAAGCCGTTATTTCCGTACTGTTTTTCTCTGCCTCAAGGATAACCTCCACGTGCACCCCCCCTGACAGCGTGACGGATGAAGCTAGCGGATCGATCCTGTGGAGAACTAGCCGTTGTGCAGAGAGAATTCGAAGCGTGTACGGCTCTGTGCTTTGCACAGAGAGTTTCTCTGGCTCTATGCCGTAATACTTATAGAGCTGCTTCTGCATGGCATCCCTTCCGCGGGCTGGCGTAAGTGCAATTCTTTCAAGCCAGGCCTGCAGCTCCGCATCTGAATAGGCTGCAATATCTCTAGAGTAAGCCTGCAGTTGCAGCTGTGAGTACTCGTCGTCAGCAGACAGCGGCAGGGACCCGAGAACAAGAATAAACAGGATCAGCACTGAGAATCTATTCATTACGTCTGCTTAGTTCCTTTTTGAGGAAATGGCCTGTGTAGGAATCAGCTGCTGCAGTAAGCTCTTCCGGGGTTCCTTCTGCTATGATGAAACCGCCGTTATCCCCGCCGTCAGGACCGAGATCAACAATCCAGTCGGCAGATTTGATGACATCCATATTGTGCTCAATCATAAGCACGCTATTGCCTGCATCAACTAGGCGATTAAGCACCTCCATGAGTTTCTTCACGTCGGCGAAGTGCAGCCCGGTAGTAGGTTCGTCAAGAATATAGAGAGTCTTGCCGGTAGAGCGCTTGGAGAGTTCCAGGCTGAGCTTCACCCGCTGAGCCTCCCCTCCGGAGAGCGTGAGAGCCGATTGACCAAGCTTGATGTACTCCAGTCCCACAGATTTGAGGGTAGACGTCTTCTTACTGACAGCCGGTATGGCGGCAAAGAACTCATCCGCCTCCTCTATCGTCATATTCAGCACATCATGAATATTCTTGCCCTTATAGCGAACACTGAGCGTCTCATTATTGAACCGCTTCCCCCCGCAGACATCACAGGTGACATAGACATCGGGAAGAAAATGCATCTCGATCTTAAGTGTGCCGTCACCCTGGCAGTTCTCGCAGCGGCCACCCTTTACGTTGAAGGAGAAGCGGCCTGGTTTGTATCCCCGTGCCTTTGATTCAGGCAGATTGGCAAACAGCTCCCTCACAGGAGTGAAGAGTCCTACATAGGTGGCAGGATTTGACCTGGGTGTACGTCCAATCGGGGACTGGTCGATATTTATGATCTTATCGATATGCTCATACCCCGATATTCCCTCGAGTTCTGCAGGCATACGGTGACTTGACCTGCGGTTGAGTATGGAGGCCACCGCAGGATAGAGCAGTTCGTTCATCAGCGTCGATTTTCCTGATCCCGAAACTCCCGTGATGACAGTAAGCGTTCCCAGCGGAAAGGAGACATCAATATGCTTGAGGTTGTTCTTATGCGCCTTGTGCAGTTGCAGTTTCATCCCGCTGCCGCTGCGCCGCTCTTCGGGAACCGTCATGACCAGTTTCCCTGAAAGGTACTTCCCCGTTATGCTCTCATCACAGGCAGCAACAGCTGCAGGCGTGCCCACCGCAGTTACCCGCCCGCCGTGTATGCCGGCTCCGGGACCAAGATCCACAAGGATGTCAGCTTCACGCAGCATGGTCTCATCATGTTCCACGACAATCAGGGTATTGCCGATATCACGAAGATCCTTGAGCGTGCGGATCAGGCGCAGGTTATCTTTCTGATGCAGACCGATAGAGGGTTCATCCAGGACATAGAGGACTCCTGTGAGCGAAGATCCTATCTGGGTCGCCAAGCGTATTCGCTGCGCTTCCCCGCCTGAGAGAGTTCCGGCAGCCCTGTCGAGTGTCAGATAGTCTAGCCCGACATTCTGCAGGAAAGAGAGCCTTGACATGATCTCCTTGAGAATCTGGCTGCTTATCTTTCGGTCAGTATCATTAAGCTCAAGGGAGCTGAAAAAATCTGCCGCATCCCTGATTGATAGGGAGGAGGCTTCCACGATATCCTTACCCTGGAGGAACACTGCCAGGCTTTCCGGCCGCAGACGGCTTCCGTTGCAGGTTTCGCAGTGCTTGCTGGTCATGAAGGACTCCAGCCATTGGCGGATCCCCTGTGAATTGGTCTCAAAGTAGCGTCTTTTCAGATCATGGATTATGCCCTGATACTTCTTGTCGAATTCATAGACACCATTGTTCCTGTCATTGCGGTACACCATATGAATCGTTTCATCAGAACCGTACAGAATCTGGCGGATGACATCCTCGGAAAGGGCATTGAAGGGGGTATCGAGATCGAATCCGAAAAAGTCTGCCAACGAGGAGAACTGGCTCCGATTCCAGGCAGCATCGGGATTCGCTGAGGCAATGGCACCTTCGTTGAACGATTTTGAGTAGTCGGGAATGATACGGTCAGGGTCGAATTCAGTCTTCCTTCCTATGCCGTGACAATCTGGACAGGCTCCATAGGGGTTATTAAAGGAGAAGAGTCGCGGCTGGAGTTCCGGTATGTTGATACCGCAATCCGTACAGGAGTTTCGCTCGGAAAAGAGCGTGACCTCTCCGGAGGCAGCCTGCAGCACTGCAACAAGTCCGTCACTGACTTCAAGAGCCGTCTCAAGCGATTCGGCCAGCCGTTTCCGGTTATCGTTGGTAAGAATGAGGCGGTCCACCACCACCTCAATATCATGTTTGCGCTTCTTGTCGAGCACCGGCGGCTCATCTGCCATGCAGACTTCACCATTCACCCGTACGCGTGCAAAGCCGGCCTTGCGGGCATCCTCAAAGACCTTCCTGTGCTCACCCTTCTTGCCGCGGATCACCGGAGCTAGCACCATCAGGCGCGATCCATCCTCAATGGTAAAAATCTGCTCGATGATCTGGTCTATTGACTGTTCCTGAATAGGTTTCCCGCAGACAGGACAGTGGGCCTTGCCTACCCTGGCCCAAAGCAGGCGGTAATAGTCGTAGATTTCGGTGACAGTACCGACTGTCGAACGGGGATTCTTATGGGTAGTTTTCTGTTCAATTGATATTGCAGGCGACAGACCCTCGATATAGTCAACATCGGGTTTATCCATTCTGCCGAGAAACTGCCGGGCATAGGCTGATAGTGATTCAACATAGCGCCGCTGCCCTTCGGCGAAGATCGTATCAAAAGCCAGGGAGGATTTGCCAGAGCCGCTGATACCTGAAACAACTATCAACTTGTCTCGCTCAAGTTCCAGATCAATATTCTTCAGATTATGTTCCCGGGCACCCTTAATTATCAGATGTTTCATCTATAACCCTCTGTAGTTCAGCACTAAAATCTTCGATGCACCGATCGGGAGTTGTCTCGGCAACTATGGAGCCCTTCCGATAGATGAAGATCTTGTTGCCCAAACCGGTGATTGCTATATCGGCATGGGCAGCCTCTCCGGGACCATTCACGGAACATCCCATTACGGCAACAGTAAGCGGAGCGTCAATACCATCAAGATACTCCTGTATTGCCTCCATGAACCATTGAGAATCAAAGGTGGCACGACCGCAGCGGGGACATGAGATAATCTTCACGCCTGCCTGTCGAGATGATCCTTGGAGCCGGAGAATCTCTCTCGCTGCCCGTACCTCATCTGTCAGTGATCCGGTAATGGAAACGCGTAACGTATCTCCTATCCCCTTCTCCAGCAGTTTGCCGAGATAGAAGGCACTCTTGACCAGTGAAGGAATCAGCGGTCCCGCTTCAGTGATTCCTAAATGCAGCGGATATTGATGTTCTGCCGCAGAGAGCAGTGTTGCATCATAGGTGGTTCTCGGATCAGAATCCTTGATTGAAGCTACGATACGGTGAATACCGCCGATTTCAAACAGTTCAATGTAGTCGTTCATCAAATCCTTCATCACCTTTGGCCTGTCAGGATCCCGTTGTGCGGCAGCAGGAAGTGAACCGCCATTGATGCCGATACGAACGGCACATTCTGAATTGCTGAGAGCTGTAATAATCTCTTTTGTCTTCCACACTGCCCCGATATTACCCGGGTTTATCCTGATTTTATCAAACCCTGCCTCAACAGCCGCTACGGCAAGTCGGTAGTTGAAATGGATATCGGCAACCAGCGGCATATTGGTATAGGCCCTCAGGCGAAGGACGGTCGCTATGTCATCGGTATCAAGTATCGAGAAACGGAGCATTCGGCAACCGGCCTGTTCCAGATGCTGAATCCTCGCAACTACCGCTGAATCTATTTCGTTTAGGGGTCTGTCCCACATGGTCTGCACAACAACCGGATAGTGAGATCCAAGGATGAGATTTCCGATCTTTACCGGAACATTTGTTCTTCTGTTCATTAGCGTACTATACCACAATACAGAAAAAGGTTGTATCCTCCATACAGTGCATACTTAACAATTGTATAGTATGTTTGCAGGAAATACAACCTTAATCGCGGAAATGTGATGGTGCGGCTACCCCGTCTCAGTACCTTCCAGGCAGATTGTGCAGTTTCTGCTAGAAGGAGTTCAACGTAAGCAGCAGGAATACCATAACAAAGAGAGCGACAGTTTCAACGATTCCGAGAACGATGAAATAATTCGCTGTACCCTTTCCTGTTTCTCCGAGCGCATCTGCAGCGCCTGCGGCAGCT
>CAZSBC010000093.1:0-13618 GCA_964605195.1 uncultured Spirochaetales bacterium
AGCATACTGCTGCAGCTTCTGAGTATGTGGTAATCGGTGTATGCCTGAGTTGTATCTGTAGTATAGCATAATATGAGGAGCCCGGACAAACAGATATCAGTCCTTACGGTAATGACAGCCAATCGACCTGCGGTTGTGCTGGGCGGCAGCCACGATGATGCCGGCTGTGATGGCGGCATTGCGCAGCTCTATGATCTCCCGGTTCAGTTCGGCATGTTGGTAGAAATCGAAGATGCGGTGGGAGAAGTAGCTCAGGTCGGCCCGGGCCCGTTTCAGCCCCCGGGTACTGCGGACAATACCGGCATAGTTCCACATGGTCATCCTGATCTCCTGCCAGTCCTGCTTCAGCAGCAGCGGGTCGAACTCGACAACCGTTGCCGGAGCCTCCCACTCCGGGATGGCGGCAAACCGCTGTTGATCAATCAACCTCTCCCTGCCGCTTATCGCCCCGGCACAGGAGTGCCCCCAGAGCAGCCCCTCAAGCAGCGAGGTGGATGCCAACCGGTTAGACCCGTGCAACCCCGTGCAGCTCACCTCCCCGATTGCATAGAGATTGCCGATTGATGTTGCCCCCACCGCATCGACCTTGATGCCCCCGCAGAAGTAGTGGGCTGCCGGCACCACGGGAATCGCCTCCCGCGTGATATCGATGCCGCCGGAAAGACAGGTGGCATGAATCTTGGAGAAACGCTGTTCTATCGCCTCCCGGCCGCGGTAGTACCGGACCAGATCAAGCAGGACGTACTCCGTACCCTCCCGTCCCATGCGGTCATAGATACTGCGGGCAACGACATCCCGCGGAGCAAGATCCCCCATGGGGGAGTACTCCTCCATGAACGGGACCCCCTTCAGATTGGTGAGCCTGGCCCCCTCCCCGCGCAGTGATTCCGAAATGAGGAATCGCTTGATATCACGGTGGAAGAGGGAGGTGGGGTGAAACTGGATGAACTCGGCGTTGATGATATCGGCTCCGGTCCGGTAGGCCATGGCTATGCCGTCCCCGGTGGCAGCTGCCGGGTTGGTGGTGTGCTGGTAGAGGTTGCCGACCCCTCCGGTGGCTAGCACCACGTTCCGGGAGAGGATACGCCGCACCTCTCCCGAGACATTGTCGAGGGCATAGACGCCCATCACCTCACGGGAGGCGTACCGCTCCTGGATATCGGTTGAGTGGTGGTTGTTGGTAATCAGGTCCACGGCCGTGGTCTCTCTTCTGATCTCCAAGCCTATCCGCTCGGCATAGCTGCCCAGTGCCCGCTGGATCTCCTCCCCGGTGAGATCCCTGAAATGGATGATACGGCGGGCTGAATGGGCAGCCTCCTCCGTATAGTCGAGCTCACCCTCCTCATTGCAGTCGAACCGGGTACCAACCTGATGCAGCAGGAAATCAAGGACCAGCTTCGGCCCCGCTTTGCTGAGAAACCCGACAGCTTCCCGGTTATTGTAGCGGTTGCCGGCCGCCATGATATCTTCTGCCAGGGCAGCTGCGCTATCACCCTCCCGCCAGGCTATGATGCCGCCCTGGGCATGATGGGTATTGGTATCATCCACGCGCTCTTGCTTGGTGATGACAAGCACCCGCTGACCGGCTTCATGAAGCCGGATGGCACAGCTGAGACCGGCAATCCCGGAGCCGATAATAACGGCATCGTATATGGTGGCAGACATCCCTGCGTCAGCAGCCATCACTGCTCCTCCACAATCGTGATCATCCGTTTAAGGGCCTGGGAGGCATCTGTACGGATCGATTCCGATACGGTGACAATATGCTCCCCGGCCTCCGATTCAAGGGCCTCCCCGGCAATCAGAGAGAGCATCTTCTCCACCGCACCAACGGTAACCTTCTCCATGTTTCCACAGCGCGACACTGCCAGTGGCAGGACTCTCCGGTCGGGAAATTCCGCAGCAATTCGCGTGACGAAGTTGTACTCCGTCCCCACCCCCCACACTGTTCCCGGGCCGGCAGCCCGGATGCGGTTATAGATCTCGGCAGTGGAACCCGTCTCATCGGCAAGCTCCGCGACCTCCCGGGGAACTTCGGGGTGTACTATGATCCTCGCCTCCGGAGTTTCTGCTCTCATCTGCCTGATCTGGTCCGTGCTGAAACGCTGGTGCACCCTGCAGTTGCCGTCCCAGAGATAGAGCCGCACCTCAGAAGGATTCCCGGAAGAGCTGATGCTGCCGTCCTGCCTGACAACAGCCACCGATGATTCGGGAAGGCCAAGCTGCCGGGCGGTATTGATCCCAAGGCAGTAATCGGGGGCAAAGAAGATACTCCTGCCCTGCTTGAGGTAGTGCGTGATGATCCTGCGGGCATTTGAACTGGTGCAGACTGCCCCGCCCCGGGAGCCGCTGAAGGCCTTGATATCACCATAGGCGTTCATGTAGACAACCGGTACCGCATCCCGTCCGCTGAATTCAAGGATAGCCCGCTCAGCCTGTTCGGCCTGCTCAACGGTGATCATGTCGGCCATCGGGCAGCCGGCATGCAGCGCCGGAAGCACCACCTTCTGATCTCTCTTGGCAAGTATGGCAGCCCCCTCCGCCATGAAGCGCACTCCGCAGAAGAGAATGTACTCTGCCTCACTTCTGCTCACCTCCACGGCCAGTTTGTAGGAGTCACCGACAATATCGGCGATACCGACCAGCTCACCTCTCTGGTAGTGGTGGGCAGGCAGCACCACCCTGCTTCCCAACTGCTCCTTTAACATCCTGATTCTTTCTATCATGGTCATCTCCGTGGTCTGTCTCTCCCCTTTGCTGCGTAATGCTCAGCGCTTGCGCAGGGAGAAATCGAGGGCGGTAACGGAATGGGTCAGGGCTCCCACCGATATGCAGTCTACCCCGGTGGCCGCTATCGCTGGGATCCGTTCCAGTGTAACGTTGCCGGAAGCCTCGGTCTCGATTGCCCCGCCAATCAGGGCAACGGCCGCACTCATCATCTCATCTGACATGTTGTCCAGCATGATGCGCTGGACACCGCACTCCAGAGCCTCCTGTGCCTCGGCGAGGGTTCTAGTCTCCACTTCAATCGCAAACTGTTTGCCCCAACGCTCCCGGATTCGTTGCACGGCCGCGGTTATGCCACCGGCGGCATCGATATGGTTATCCTTGATCATGACCATGTCATGAAGTCCCATGCGGTGGTTCTTCCCCCCCCCGCAGGTCACGGCATACTTCTGCAGGCTGCGGAGCCCGGGAATGGTCTTACGGGTATCAAGAATGGTGACCGGAGCGGCGGCCTCGACATACTTCGCCGTATTCGTGGCTATTCCGCTGAGATGGGAGAGGTAGTTCAGCAGGGTCCGCTCGGCTGAGAGCACTGCTGCCACCGGCCCGCTGATCTCCGCCACAGTCATACCGGCTTCCAGACGCTCCCCGTCCCTGCAGAAGAAGGTACACGTTATGTGCTCATCAACCTCCAGC
The DNA here is from genome assembly GCA_964605195.1 of uncultured Spirochaetales bacterium. Taxonomy (GTDB): domain Bacteria; phylum Spirochaetota; class Spirochaetia; order JABMQR01; family JABMQR01; genus CAZSBC01. Next base: position 3,424 of record CAZSBC010000093.1, read on the forward strand.
AACACCTCCACGGCAACGGCAACGCCGCAGAGAATGCCGGGCTCCTTTGCCGTCAGATAAAAGCTGTCGCTCTCGTCACTGAAGATTGCCATGCTTGTCACATCGCCGATCTCAAGCATGTCCTCCTCAAGTGCTCTCATGATATGCCCCTCCATACGCCGCTCCTCGGTAGCCTATATAGTATTGGTTGTTCAGGGACAGTATAGTATAATTGACAGAGTTTGGGAATATGTCAGGAATAGACAAGGTATTACTTGTGGAGCTGAGGGGAATCGAACCCCTGGCCTCGACATTGCGAACGTCGCGCTCTGCCAACTGAGCTACAACCCCGATTCCGTCCTGCACCGGTTAATACGCTCTCATGGTACTGCGATACAGCTGCCGAGTCAATCACTCCGCTATTCAGAAAATCTCATTTTGGTGATACCATTGGGGCAGGAGCATATATGAAATGTATCGGTATGATCGGCGGGATGAGCTGGGAATCCACGGCTCGCTACTACCGAATAATCAACGAAGCCGTCAGGGATCGTCTGGGGGCGCTGCATTCAGCTCCTGTGCTGCTCCATTCGCTTGAATTCGGGGAGATAGCCGCACTGCAGGAGCACGGGGAGTGGGAACGGCTGGAGAAGCTCATCTCCGCATCGGCAGTGCTGCTGGCGCAGGCCGGAGCCGAACTGCTGCTGATCTGCTCCAACACCATGCATGCTGTTGCAGGGGCCGTCTCTGACGCAATATCGATACCCCTGCTGCACATCGCCGATGCTGCCGGAAAAGCGGTTTATGATGCGGGTATGCAGCGGGTGGGACTGCTCGGCACGAAATTCACCCTGGATAGCACTATCTACTCCGGGAGGTTTTTCGAAGCGCATGGCATCACGGTTTTGCTCCCACAACCGGATGAGCAGCAGTTCCTCCATGAGCTGATCTTTGGTGAACTCTGCCGGGGTGTTACATCGGAAGCGGGCAGAAGCGGATGCCTCACCGTCATTGAACAGCTGGCCTCCCGGGGGGCAGAGGGTATTATTCTCGGCTGCACCGAACTGCCGCTGCTCTGTAATAACCTGAGAGTCCCGGTGCCGCTCTTCGACACAACGGCCCTGCATGCCCGCTCTACCGTTGATATCGCCCTATCCTGAAAGAAACGGTTACCCTACGGGCACTGAATGAACCCCTGTGCCCAGAGACAGCCGCCGCAGGAGACCGGCACACTGCCGAAACAGTCCTCCTGGTTGCTTTCGGCCAGGTCGCAGCTCGCACAGGCTGTGCAGGGAGAGAAATCAAACTCCATCACCCTTTCCCTGAATTTCCGGTACTCCTTGCCGTTCCAGATCGCCAGCAGCGGAGATTCTGACAGGTTCCCGAAGAAGAGCGCATCAGTATGCCGTTCAACTCCCTGGAGATAGTTCGTGTTGGCATGCAGCAGGGGCAGGCAGGGACTGACACTGCCGTCAAACTTCACACTGACACTCCCCTTCTCGATGAACGGGCAGGTATCCCTTGGCCGGATGAAATCATGCTCCACGAGATCATGGAGCTCGAAGTGGCTCGTCAGGGCCTGGAGCGCGTGCCAGCTGTTACTGTCGATATCGATACGCGGAAACAGCACCTTCTCCCCCCGGCTGCCCCAGTTGTTCATCCTCTTCGCGTAGAGGATCTCATCCTCCATAGCCGCTGAATGGGGCAGTATATTGGATACGTGCAGCGTGTCGGCACCGAGGGCCCGGGTAAGTTCTGCAACTGCCGGAAGATCCCCGATATTCCGCTTCATCGCCACGAATGATATCCCAAGACGGGTGGTTTTCTCGGGATAGCGGTACTTGATCTGCCGCAGCCTATGGATATTCTCCTTGATGCGCGGCAGCTCGTTACCAAGGCGCACATCTTCGTAGCTCTCCGGGCTTGCCCCGTCGATGGAGACCCAGATACGGTCCACCTCAAGCTGTACCAGGGCCTCGGCCATGGCCGCATCAAGGAGTACCCCGTTGGTGATTAACTCGATCCAGGTCTCAAGCCGTTTCGCCTCCCTGATCATATCGAGAATACCGGAATGAGAGAGCGGCTCCCCGAAGCCCCCGAAGAAGATCTCCGGCACCGGATTGGTTGCCTCCAGTGCCTCCAGTACGGCTGCATAGGTGGACGGCTGCATATCACCGGGCAACTCATCCCAGCTGTTGCGGATACAGGTCGCACAGTTCATGTTACAGCGGCTTGTAGGCTCCACATAGATGCGCGAGAGCTTTGCAATAGGGGCATTGAAGAGCAGGCGGTCCCGCCCGGTCTCAAGCACAAGCTCCTCCCCGGGGAGTATGCCGTATCTGTTCCGTATATCGGGAGGAAGTATCACCCTCCCTGCCTCATCTATCCGTACGCGTACCTTTGTCATACTGCTGCCCCCGTTGCACACACTGCTTCATAACAGCTCCAGTATAGTCATTCGGGACAGTCTCTGTCTATCAGTGACGTTATATCCTGTCACTGCTGCTGCATCAGCGGATGAAGAGCTCCTCGGGAAAGTCGATCAGCTTCTCACAGCCCTCTTCAGTGACCAGAAACGGTTCGCTGCACTCAAAGCCGTAGGTATCCAGCCATATGCCGGGCATGAAGTGGATCGTCATCCCCGGCTGCAGCACGCTCTTATCCCCCGGACGCAGGCTCACAGTATGCTCACCCCAGTCCGGCACGTAGTTGAGCCCGAAGGAGTAGCCGACCCGGGAGGGCTTCTCGACCCCAGTACCGGCAAGGCAGGAGCGCCAGGTCTCCTCCACCGTCTCGGCCGTCATTCCCGGTACGATTGCAGCCAGGGTCTTCTGCAGGCCGTTGACCACCACATCGGCGGTCCGGCGCAGGTCATCAGGTGGAGTCCCCAGAAAGAGTGTCCGGGAGAGCGGGGCATGGTAGTGGTGCCTGGCAGCACCGATTTCCAGCAGCACCACATCGTCTTTCCGGTACTGCCGGTCGGCGGCATAGGTGAGATGTGCCGTGGTTGTACGCTCGGCACTGGGCATGATGGGAAAGATGGCCGGGGGGCTGCCGCCATAGGACTCTGTGCCCCTGATCTGGGCCGCAGATACCAGGGCAGCCGCCTCCTTCTCCCACTCCCCGATCCTGATCGTATCGAGGGCCGTCTGCATCGCCGTCTCGGTAATCCGGGAGGCCTCCCGGATGAGGGCTATCTCACTCCCACTCTTGATCGTCTTCACCCAGTTGACCATATTTGTGGCATCAATGAACCCGGCTTTGGGCAGTTCCCGCTGCAGGGTCAGATACATCCTGGCATTGAACCAGTAGCCGTCCATTTCAAGGCCGATCCGATCCCCCCCCTCTTTCAGCAGCCGGGAGACGAACTCCATCGTGTGCATGTATCGGGACTGCACATACTCATCCCGGTAGCCGAAGATGTGATCCTCGGGCAGCCAGGTGAGCAGTCTGGCCGCGTTGGAGTCCTGCATCCTGCCGAACCACAACGGGGTCGGATCGGATAGTTTCACGATGACTCCCTGATGGACATAGAAGGACCACCCGTCGAAACCGGTAAGGTAGTTCATATTGGCCGGATCCATGACAAGCAGCTGCTCGATGCCCTCCCGGTCCATCCGCTCCTTGACGGTATCGACTCGTCTCCGATACTCCTCCAAACTGAACAACAGTGAATTATTCATGGCTTCATCTCTTTATACGCAGGCCGATACCCTGCTCTACGGCAATAGTGTAGGCAGCCAGCGCTATCATCGTGTCCTGGACCCCGACACCTGTCAGGTCACATACGGTAATCTGTTCATCGGAACTCCTGCCGGGTTTGCGTCCCAGACTGATCTCACCGAGTTCGGTGACTGGGCTCTCTTTCGTGATCACGCCGGCATCAAGGCCGCCGCGCAGCTCCCCGAGCCTGAAGCACTGGGACTTTAGGTCACAGACCAGCAGATCGGCTCTTCCCAGCACGCCGGGCATAAGCTCCTGTTTCCCCTCGGCATCGCTGCCCATCGAGGTGATGTGGAGCCCGGGATGGAGCCATTCAGGATCTATGTACCCGCCGCGGGCAGGAGTGGTCGTCACCACGACATCGCTGCCCCGCACGACAGCTTCGCAGCTTGGCATACGTTCCACCGCGACACCGAGCGTCCGCTCCATCTCTTCGATGTAGCGCTGCTCCCGCTCCGGAGGATCGATGCTGTACATCAGGATCTTCCTGAAGGGACGGACTAGAGCGAGCGCCTCCATCTGGAAACGGGCCTGCACCCCGCAGCCCACAACCCCGGCGGTCGCTATCTCCTTCCGGGCAAGGTAACGGGCGGCAATTGCCCCGGCCGCAGCCGTCCTGACCTGGGTTAGGTAGCCGTTGTCAAAGAGCACCCCCTGGAGGAACCCGGTTTCGGCACTGACAACCACCATCTGACCGCTCTGGGAGGGCAGCCCAATATCGGGGTTCTGGAAAAACCCCGAAGCGATCTTGACCGCCATGCTGGGCAGGCCTTTAATAAATGCGCTCTTTATATCGACTTCCCCATGTCGATCGGGAACAGGCAGCATCATAATGGGGGGAACCGTGGCATTGCCCCTGCTCAGTTCGGCAAACCCCTTCTCAACCTGCGAAACCACCTCCAGGTCAAACTTCATGAACCGCTGTATCTCCGCCTCATTCACTATGACAATATCATCGAGTTTCATGCTCTCTCTCCTTCTCACTGATTACCGAGAGGTACCGGCTCACCTCCACATTACACCCGGTAACTATGGTGACGACAGAACGGTTGCGCACATCGACCTTCCCGGAGAGTATTGCTCCGAGAGGGGCAGCCGCCGCACCCTCTGCCACCACTCCAAGCTCCCTGAAGGCATAATACATGCCCTCTTTGAGATCATTCTCCCCCACAACCACATGCTCATCTACAAACCGCTCAACCAGTGGCATGGTATAGCGGTTATCCTGCCCAACCCCCCCCAGCAGCGAATCGGCCAGGGTATCCTGCTCCGGCAGCTCCACCGGGCAGCCGGCCTGCAGGCTCCTCAGCATCACCGGGGATCGCTTAATCGAGATACTTACGATACGCGCCTCAGGACGAAGCGACTTCACAGCCATGGCAATGCCTGCAAGCAGCCCGCCGCCGGAGAGGGGAACGAGGATCGTATCTGCATCGGCACTCTGCTCTGTCAGCTCCAGACCGATCGTTCCCTGTCCCGCTATGACGCGGGGGTCGTCGAACGGTACTATGGGAATCTGTCCGTCACGCCGCATCAGGTCATGGTAGCGCGCTTCGGCTTCATCCTGTGACTCGCCCCAGATCTCCGGTGTGCCGCCAAGGGCCCTAATCGCCTCAGATCGATAGGCGGGAACTCGCTTCGAAAGGCAGACCCGGGCGAGAACTCCCATCTTCCCCGCAATATAGGAGACGGCCAGCCCGTGGTTGCCGGTCGAGAAGGTGATGATACCCCGGGCCCGCTGCTCATCGCTAAGGGCCATGATGCTGTTGGCCGCCCCCCGGACCTTGAAGGAACCGGTCGGCTGGAGCATCTCGAGCTTGCAGGCGACTGCCTTCGCCCCGGAAAGCTCAGCAAGCCTCTCTGCCGGAACTAGCGGTGTCTGCCGTACATACTGATATATCCGCTCTGATGCCTTCCGGACATCCTCCAGTGTCGGTTGTTTCATTGGCCTTCCTCTCTGCTGTTGCCGACGTGGCTGTTTTGTGCTCATTCAGCAAGATACGTTTCAAGGGGGAAGTCGTAGAGCAGCTCGATGCCTTCATCGGTAACGAAGAAGGAGGCATCGATCTCGAAGCCGACATCCTCGTACCAGATACCGGGAATGAGGTGCAGCGCCATGTTGGGACGCAGGATCGTGGTGTCCCCGGGACGTACGCTGATTGTCTGCTCCCCCCAGTCCGGCGGGTAGTTAACCCCGATAGAGTACCCGAGACGGGCCTCCTTGACGATCGTCGAATGGCTGATCGCCTTTCTCCAGGCCGCCTCCACCGCTTCGGCCGTGACCCCCGGCCTGATCATCTCGAGGGTCTCCCGGAGTCCGTCAATCACCACCTTCGCCGTATCCTGCATCAGTGCCGGGGGACTGCTCCCCAGGAAGATCGTACGGGCTATGGGGGCATGGTAGCGGCGGTAGGTCCCGCAGAGTTCGAGCAGGACCGCTTCGTCTCTGACAAAGGGTTTCTCCGACCAGGTGAGATGGGGAGTCTTGGTTGCCTCCCCCGCCATGATCAGGGGAACAATAGCAGGATAGTCGCCGCCATGGCTTTCAGTCCCGGCATACTCGGCTTTGACAATCTCTGCCGCCGCGTCGCACTCCCTCACCCCGGGCTTGATAACGCGGTAGGCCGTCTCCATGACCCTGACAGCCACGCTGCCGGCCCGTTTGAGATACTCGATTTCGGTATCGGACTTGACCACCCGTACCCAGTTGACTAGAGCGTTGGCATCAAGAAACTCGGCCTCCGGCAGATCCTTCTCCAGCTCGAGATAGGCGCGGTGAGTAAAGTAGAACTGGTCCATCTCCACACCGATGCGACCCTTCCCCCATCCCCGCTCTCTGATGACATCAGCAACAAAGTTCATGGGATGCTTGATGAGGGAGTGCACATAGTCGTCGGCATACTGGATGATATTCCCTTCTGAAAGGAACGACGTGAGCTTCGCCCCGTTGGCATCCATCCCGCGACCGATCCATACCGGTTCATCCTGGGCAAGGGAGATCAGCACACACTGATGGACATAGAAACTCCAGCCGTCGTACCCGGTCAGGTAGTTCATATTAGCCGGATGGCTGACGATCAGCAGATCCATTCCCTTTTCCTGCATGGACAGTTTGGTCTTGGCTACTCTCTGAATATACTCTTCTCTGGTAAATACCACGGTAACACCTCCTCTGGTTTGATTACATATTTCCGGTATACGTGTGCTTGACAACTGCAGAGTATACGTAATTGATCATGGTTATATAGTCAAATACCGGCAGGCCGACAGCATCATATACCGCCTTGCCGTAGGGCGGCAGCAGGCTGCACTCAAGCAGTATTGCCCCGAGGTCGGGATGCTCCTCCTTCATCAGCACAGCGCGCTCAACCACCGCTCTCTCAAATTCATCTGAGTCCAGCTCTCCGCTCTCCTCAAATACCGATGCAACAAACGATCTGCTGTCCTCAAGCCCCTTCATGACCAGCTGTCCCTGAAGCTCTTCGGTCACACCCGTCGCAAGCAGGGTCTTGCCATCAAGAGCTGATGCATTGGCAGTGACAATCCCGATCTTGCGCTGCCTCCCGACAAGCAGGGAGATAAAGGGTATCTGCATTAGGCTGGAGAGGAAGAGGGGAATGGAGAACCGCTCACTCAGCTCCTGCTGGAATTGGGCAAGGAATCCGCAGTCCCCGGTAATGGCCCGTACTCCGCTCTCCTCCAACTGCTTCACTGCCTCATGAAGGACTTGAAACAGTTCCCGATCCTTGCTGAACAGCCTTGCGGGAGTAACCCCCTTCATGGCGTAAAACCGTACCGGGAATGGGTAAGTTGTGGCATTTGCCACATCTCCCGGAATATAGGGAGCATAATTCTCTATCAGAAGTATTCCGATTGTCTCCCCATAACTTAGCTGCACACCTTTTGTTGAATATTTCATGACATGCGCCTAGAAACCAGCAGCATTCGGAATAAAGAGGGCAATCTGCGGGAACAGGATTATCAGGGCAGTGGAGAATATCAGAATCAGCACAAATGGCGGTGTCTTCCTGATAACTTCCAGATAGGGCCTCCGAAAAATGAGCTGAGCAGTGAAGATATCGCAACCGAACGGCGGTGTCGCCGAACCGATGGCAGCCTGAAGGACTATGAGTGTCCCGAGAAATACGGGATCAATTCCCGTCATCTCAACATAGGGCTGAAATATCGGGGAGAGTACGTAGATTGCCACAATGGGGTCAACAAACATGCATGCTATGAAGTAGGCGATAACGACCGTGATTATCAGCTGGAGCTGTGAGGGATCCGTTCCTATGATTGCCGGCATGATGGATTGTGGTATTCTCAGGAAACTGATAGTCCAGCTGAAGACCTGCCCCGCCCCCACCAGGATGAAGACAACCCCGGTGACTATCCCTGCATCAAGTAGGGCCTTTTTAAGCTTTGCCCAGGTGAGGGTACGATAGATCACCGCTTCCAGTATGAGGGCATAGGCAACACCCGCGGCGGCAGCTTCGGTGGGGGAGAAAATTCCCGCATAGATTCCACCAACCACAATGAAGGGAAACCCAAGTACCAGGTACCCGTCTTTAAGGGCCTGAACACGCTCCTTTCTTGAAGCCTTCTCCATGATCGCGATATTCTTGATCTTGGAATAGAAAAACACAAAGATCGAGAAAAGCACAAAGATCATGATGCCGGGACCAACGCCGGCGAGAAAGAGTTTTCCGATCGATGTGCTGGTAACTACCCCGTAGACTATGAATCCTATCGAGGGAGGAATCAGCAGGGCGATATCACTGGCATTGATGATCAGTCCAAGGGTGAAGGAGGATGAGTAGCCGGCCTTCAGCAGCATGGGACGCATCGTCCCGCCAATTGCTGAAACAGTGGCCTGTGTTGATCCGGAAACAGCGCCAAACAGCGTACAGCTTGCATTCGTCGTAATGGCAAGCCCTCCCGGTATATGCCCCACAAAGACGCGGATCATCTCTACAAGCCGTGCAGCGGCTTTTCCGCTGGTCATGATATTCGCCGCAAGAATGAACATCGGAACGGCCACAAGCGAAGCCGGAGAGAATCCCCTGATGAGCTGCTGGATGACAACCTGAAGGTTCATGTTCGGCATCGTTATGCCGAAGAAGGCGAGCAGCGGTGCCAGAAGCGTGATGACAAACGGGAATCCGAGCATCAGGAATGCAATCATGATCAATCCAACTATACCCATACTACTTTTTCTCCCCTACATGTATTGAATCGAGGTCGATACTGGCCCTGGCCCGTTCAAGAATCACCTCCTCCTCTTCAAACTCATCCTTCTGCTCGGGAGAGAGCCAGACTTCCTCTTCCCGCAGATTCTTGATTATCGTGCGGATGTACTGGAATGAGGACATGAACAAACCAATCGGAGCAATCAGGACAAAGGTCCAGTAGGGTGCCCGCAGCGATGAGGTAACGGTCTGCCGCTCAAACAGGACCATCACATACTGCAATGCAATGATACCAAGGATGAGCATAACGGCAGCACTGATCACCGAGATAATCAGAATGAGCACTTTCTCAACCCTCTTCGGAAGCAGTTCAAGGAGCGCCCCCATTCTGATATGGCGGGCTTTCCGGGTCGCATAGCTGGTACCGATGAAGGTGATCAATATAACCAGCAGTCTCGAGACCTCTTCCGCAAAGTGAATGCTGCGGTACAGATTTCTCATCAGCACATTGATAATAAGCAGGATTGCAAGAGCGGCGGTGCTTGCTACCAGAATGGTAACCTCAAACGTATCAACCCCCTTGGAGAACAGCGTTCCAGTCTTATGCAGTATAGCTTTGAATTTCCCTGATGCATCCGTTTCTTTTCTCATTGTACCTGGTTCCTAGGAACCCTGTGTCCCGTATTCTGGGGCACAGGGTAATGTGCATATCTAGAGTCCGAGTGCCTTCTGGGCATCTGCAATATCCTTCTGGAGCACTTCCAGAAGTTCTACCGAACCTTCTCCTCCGATCGTTGCGAAATTTGGATAGACCTTGGTTTCGGCCATATTCTTCAGCTTGGCAACTTCTTCTTCAGAAAGTTCCCTGAAATCGATTTCCGGACGTTTCTCGGCTATAATCTGCTTGAACTCAGCATTCTTCTGAGCAAACTGATCGCCGCTTTCCTTGACCACACTCTTCCAGTAATCACGAATCAGTTTCTGGTCCGCAGCGGAGAGAGTATCAAACACATCGGCATTTACCGCAGGTATCCCGATGAAGGGTTCTGCCCAAAGCTGTACGAAATAATCAGCCACTTCATAGAAGGCCATGGAATAGTTGGCAAACATCGGCTGGCTCTGAGCATCAATCAGGCCTGTCTGAAGTCCGCTGTATATTTCACCATAGGGAAGCGGAGTAGGATCTATACCGTAGGCAGCATAATCTTCGGCAAGCATCGCCGAGCCCATGATACGGGTTTTCAGTCCTACGAGATCCTCTACGTGACGGACAGTATGAGTCCGACGGCAGCGATGTAAATGGC
>CAZSBC010000094.1:0-13466 GCA_964605195.1 uncultured Spirochaetales bacterium
AGGGTCGTTCCCTCACCGAAACCGATACGTATCAGTGAGGAGAAGAGCATCAGGGCTCTCATAGATGCCGGTACCCTTGTTATAGCTGCCGGGGGCGGAGGAATACCTGTTGCAAGAGAGAGTTCCGGCGAACTTGTCGGGATAGAGGCTGTCATAGACAAGGACTACGCATCCTCTCTGCTGGCAAGGGATATTGAAGCCGATATGTTTATCATCTCCACCGCCGTAGAGAAGGTGTGCCTCAATTACGGCAGCACTGATCAGTTGAGTCTGGATAGATTGACCTGCACTGAAGCCGAACACTATATAGCGCAGGGACATTTTGCGCCGGGGAGCATGCTGCCGAAAATCATCGCCGTACTTGATTATGTACGGCAGAGCGGAAATCCGGGAATCATCACCAGCCCCGATCACCTGCTTGAGGCGGTCAGCGGAGAGGGTGGGACACGGATCGTTCCTGACTAGATGCTGATAACAGTGCGCTTTTCACAGTTGGCAGTAGACTGACAATAACCATGATCGTAAGGGCGGGCAGGGTGATCGCTACAGTCAACCAGTTCTGCTGATCCAGGAAACCCGGGAAGATGCCTTTGCAGGCAAGATAGGCCAGGGCAGCTGCAGCCTGTATCCGCATGAGTATGAACTGCACCTGAAGCATACGCATCTGCCTGGTAGAGTTGAACAGCATGATGCACCCGATGATACCGACAGCCAGCATCAGCGGCGAGAGCACCAGGATGTTTTCGTTCCGGTATGTGACTTCGTGGTTGGTGAGTGTCATCATCAGCAGCAGACCGATCGATAGCGTGCCGGTTATCAGCGCCGTTATTGCCGTAATGGCTCCGTATATGCGACCGGCTAGCCGGGATTGCCTGTGAAGGAAGAGATAGAGCAGCAGAAGCAGGATGGCTCCCAACAGCGTGCTTGCCAGCAGGGCATACGGCCAGAAGGAGCGGGTCTCCCGGTACGGCTCCACTCTGCCGACAGCTGTGTAGATCTGCTCGGTGGCTGTAAGCAACGGTACCAGCTTACCGGTCTCATCCTCATAGGAGAAATCAGAAAGGGCCTTCAGCAGCTCATCAGGGAGAAACATGTCATCCCATCTGCTGATGGGATTATCGATTGATCCGCTCTGGAGGAAATTCAGCAGCCAGTCCATCAGGTAGTTGCTGTCCGAGTACCGCCGTATATGTTCCCGGTAGCTCATTCTTCCCGGTTGTGCCTCGGCCCACTCCTTCAGCTCCCCGTTCACTGCAGTATCGATGATATCCCGGATTCGGGTAGCACAGTTGTCGAGATAGTGGTGATAGAGGTAGGTGTTGTTTCCGGGTTGCACATTTTCCTGTAGGAACAGTGCCATCTCGTACCGGACTTCCGGAGGAAGGTTCAGGGTAGCGGTGATTACGGTGCGGTTTGTATCTATTGCTGACTGTATCCGGTAGCGGGCATATGAGGCTGTAATGCTGTAGATCAGGCGTCCCATGGCAAAATTCCTGAAGAAGTTGTCCTGCCTGAAGTCAAATACTCCGTAATCGTAGAGAATCTCAACGTCATTCAGGGCGTCCTCTACTATCAGGGCAGTATGGCCGTACCACAGATAGACGGGATCTCCCGGGCCAACTGTAAGCAGGTGTATCTTCAGATCATTACCGCGCAGGGATTCCGCTGATTCGGTATTGCCGAAAAGCGGCAGAGCTGGAATTACGAGAAGCATTATCAAGATAGCTGTAGGTATCGTCACTGCAATCCTGTGCATGCTCCATAGTAGCATATATCACCATTTTGCACAGCAGCTTTCTGAAGTTACAGCTTGACAACTCGCAGCTGCGGCAGTAGTCTCAGCCCATACAGTATGAAACAGAACCGTTATATTCAGACAACTGCCATAATTCTTGCTACCCGCAGATTTGGCGATCTGCACCGGAGTATCACGCTGCTTTCGCCAGAGCAGGGGCTGATTGATGCCGTTGCCTACGGAGCGCGCAAGGGCAGCGGAAAACTCTCCGGCTGGATTGAGCCGTTTGTGACCGGGCAATTCTATCTTTACTACAATCCGGTTTCACAACGGTATAAGGTTGAAGATGTCGGTTCTCCGCAATTCAGGGAGCATCTGCGTCTGGATCTCTATGCGCACTACCTGGCAACCTTCTGGGCGGAACTGATCATCAGGACATACAGCGGTGGGGGCTCCTTTGTCGAGGTCTACCGGTGGCTTGAAGATGCCCTTGATGTGCAGTCAGGCCTTGAGGGGGCGAACGGTCGGCCAGAACTCCTTATTCAGTCTGTATGGCGTTATATTGCCTGTATCGGGTATGCACCCGACATCTCGGTTTGCGAGGCCTGCGGCAGGGATTTGTCCGGGCAGGCAGCTGTGTTCCCGGGGTATGATCCGGGATCCTTCCGGTGCAGTTCCTGCAGCGAGCAACGAGTCCTCTCCCTATCTTCCGGGGCAGTATCATATCTTCTCTACACTGCAAAACTGCCACTGGAAAAGGCTGTTTCGGTCAGGCTCGAGAACGCTTCCCTCAATGCCCTGCATGATGTCACACTCTTTTATGTTCATCAGATTGTTGACGGGACGCTTAATACGCTGAAGGGTGGTATTCTATGAGAGTGTTTGCCGGGGTGCCGGTTCCGCCTGCTGCGGCAGTGCAGCTGGATACCTTCTTGCATCCAGGGGTTGTCAGGGCTCAGCGATTACGCAGGGTCCAGCCAGGCAATCTCCACTGCACGCTATGTTTCTTCGGCGAAATCCCGGATGAAGAGGTAGCCGAACTGTGTGAAGCGCTCAACCGCACCGGGGGGCGGAGCAGGCCATTTACGGCCCTGTTTTCCGGAGGATTGCTCTTCCCGCCGGGAAAGAATTTGCCGCGGGTTGCAGCAGTACCCTGCCGCGAGGGGAGCGAAGATCTCCGTTCACTGCATGAAAGCATCCTCAGGGAGAGCGGAAGAGGGAGAGAAGGTGCACGGTATCGACCGCATATCACCGTAGCACGCATCGCAAAGGGAACCAGACGTGATGAGCTGGCGTCGCTCTGGACAACCTCAGCAGAGCGACCGGTTGTGGTCACGGTGGAATCCTTCGTACTATACAGATCGGTGCTTCATCGTTCAGGTGCTTCCTATGATCCACTTTTTACTGTAGAGTTAGGCAGATGAACTGGAACAAGAAGAACATTGACAGCACGATTGTGCGTGCTCTCTTTGATACCTACAATATTGACCTCATTACAGCATCCATCCTTGCCCGGCGGGGAGTTGTGCAGCCGGACGAGATAAAATTCTATCTTGAGACCGATCTGGGATTCCTGCACAATCCCTTTCTTTTCGATGATATGGAGAGTGCTGTTGACCGCATTCTCGAGACTGTTGATGAGGAGGGAAAAATCAGGATTTTTGGGGATCGCGATGCCGACGGCATGACAGCCACGGTGCTGCTGTATGAAGCCCTTCACGAACGGGGAGCCGATGTTGACTGGCAACTTCCCGAAGGCGATGAACCCTACGGCCTAACCAAGGAGGGCGTTGACCGCTTTGCCGGTGACTCGGGATCACTGATCATCACGGTGGATTGCGGCATCTCAAATACCGTGGAGATTGCATATGCCCGCTCCCTGGGGATAGATACAATAATTATTGATCATCACCTCTCCGATTCTGTGCTCCCGCCCGCCTATGCAATCATCAATCCGAGAATTCAGGGATGTGGATATCCCTTTTCCCAGCTGGCTGGCTGCGGGGTCGTAGCCAAGGTTGTCTGGGCACTCAATTTTGCTGCAACTGAACTCTACAAGCAGGAGATAGTGCTGCTCCATGCCGAACCGGGCAATGATACAGTCATTATACAGGCAGTCAAGCTGGAGAATCTTGTCGAGGTTGACCGCCTCACAGAGGAGATAGTCCCCGGGATCATCAACCTGGCAGGGTCCCGACTTGCTGATTTCCTTATAGGTCTTCCGATACTTACCTACAACCGGGATACGGAATACCGCATGCTGCGACAGGCTTTTGGTGCAGAGGTTGAGATTCATCTTCTTGATACTGCTGCCAAGATGGAACACGTTTCCCAAGCTCCGCGGCAAATCCCTGCCCCGGCTCAAGCAGATAAGCAAGAGCCTGAAGTACAGCAGCCGAGAGATCGAGGAGCTGGATGTCTTCATCAGCCTCTTCATCGCCTACTATAAACAGGCAAATCCCTCGCTCTCTACTGAGTATGAGAAGATTCTTGATCTGGTGGCTATCGGCACCATAGCTGACCTGATGCCGATGATCAACGAGAACAGGATTCTGGTGCGAAGGGGAATGCAGCAGCTTACTGAAGGAAACCGTAATGCCATCACAGCCTTCTTCGGTGTCCAGAATCTGCTTGGCAAGAAGATCTCAACAACTGATATCGGCTGGCAGGTATCCCCGGTCTTTAATGCGGCCGGACGCCTGGGGGTGCCGGGAAAGACGGTCGACCTGCTTCTTGAGAGTGACAGCGAACGTTGTCATATCCTCTCCCGCGAGTTGGTCATGCTGAACCGGGAGCGTAAGAAGATAGGTGATCAGGCCTGGGTGAAGCTGTTCCCAAAGGCCGAGAAGAGCTATAACGAGAACAGGCAACGTTTCATTCTACTCACCGATCGGGATCTGAACCGGGGCATTACCGGGATCATTGCTGCGAGGCTGATGAACCATTTCAATGTTCCTGCTGTGGTTATTGCCAGGCTGGAGAATAAGTGGATCGGCTCGGTCCGCAGTAATGTCATGCTCAACGTGAAGGAGTTTCTTGCTGAGTTCGATGACCTGCTGATCGATTACGGCGGGCATCCCAGAGCTGGCGGGTTCAGTGTCTCTGACCACAACCTTGAAGTGCTGCTGAAAAGGATGTACCAGACATCCCGAGAGATGAAAGAGAGCAGGGTGGACGAGAGCCTTCAGATTGATGCGGAGATACCGCATGAGTATATGAACCCCTCACTGATAGATGTTGTGGAGCGTCTGGAGCCGTATGGTGAGGAGAACCGTCCGCTGCAGTTTCTCCTACAGCGAGCTAACATCGAATCGGTTTCGTTGATCGGGAACGGGGAGGTGCGCCATCTGAAGCTGCTGGTATCATCGGGTAAGTATAAATGGCCGGCAGTCTACTGGAAAGCCGGTGAGCGACTTGGTTCGCTGCTGCAGCCCGGGCATACTGTCGACATTGTCTTCCGGCTCGGAAGGAACTACTACAGAAATACCGAAAACCTCCAGCTGACAGTGATCGATTTGAAGCTTTCGAACAGCGGCGCGGTTGACAAAGCGCAATAAATAGGTAATATTGTCCCTGCTGCAGATTAGGCGAAAATACTGCGGTAGTATTTCCCTGCGGGGAAGGGGGTGATTACTATAGCTTTTGTTCGTGTAGATGATAATGAACCATTGGAGAAATCAATAAAACGGTTTAAGAGAATGGTTGAGAAAGAGGGTATTATCCGTGAATGGAAAAAACGTGAGTATTTCGAGAAGCCCTCAACAATCAAGAATAGAAAGAAAAAGGCTCTGCAGCGGAAGCAGATGAAGAAAGTCCGCAAGCTGCGGGCTATGAAAAGTTTCTAGTCCAGGCGAAAAATGTGACTGCTGCCAGTACCCGGTAGCAGTTTTTTTATCTGTTTTCACACAATTACTTATCTAATCCAAACAATTAAATTACAGATATCCTAAATATTCTCACTACATATTTGACAAAAACGAAAGTTTTAAGTAGAATATTGATATTATTATTAAGATGCAAGGAGAGTGGAGATGGTATTTCTTGTTGCGGATGCCTTTGATGCATCATTGCCCAAAAAACTCGCTGAATTCGGCGAAGTTACAACCGACAGCTCCAGACTGGCTGAAGTCGATGTAGTGCTGGTACGAAGCAAAACCAAGTGCACTAAGGAGTATATTGATTCGGCACCGAAGCTGAGGCTGATAATCAGGGGCGGGGTTGGTATTGATAATATTGATACCTCCTACGCATCGGAAAAAGGTGTGATTGTCCGAAATACCCCGAAAGCATCGGCTATTGCCGTTGCTGAGCTTGCATTTGCCCTGATGATCTCTGTCCCCAACCAGATCATAACCGGGCACAACGGTATGCGGGAGGGTTCCTGGCTGAAAAAGCAGATCAAGCGCACTGAACTCTTCGGCAAGCGCCTCTGTCTGCTGGGTATCGGAAATATCGCATCCAAGGTTGCCGAACGGGCAGCTGCATTTGGTATGGAGGTGGTGGCCTATGACAAGTATGTCCCGGACAGCCCGGTAGCTGCGATGCAACCAAGTGTTGAGGATGCCGTCCGTGATGCCGACTATATATCCATGCACCTGCCGCTTACCGATGAGACCCGCGGTATGGTAAATGAGGAGTTGATTAATATCTGTACGAGAAATCCGGTTATCATCAATACCGGGAGAGGTGATTGCGTCGATGCAGATGCCATGGTGGCAGCCCTGAAAGACGGTCGGGTCAGCTGGTATGCAACCGATGTCTGGCCCAATGATCCCCCGGCTGCCGACTATCCCATCCTAAAGGCACCGAATGTGACCATGACTCCGCATATCGGAGCCAGCAGCAAAGAAAACCTGCTGAGAATCGGCGACGAGGCATCTGCCATTATTCGGGAATTACTCGATGAAGGAGCATTGAAATGAGGAAGAGAAACTTTTTTGCAGGACCTTCGGTACTGCCGCTGAGCGTATTGCAGGAGATCAAGGAACAGATTTCTGACTATGAGGATAATGGCTTCTCAATGATTGAGGCCAGCCATCGTGGGAAGGCTTTCGATACCATGTACCATGAATGCCTTGAACTGATGCGTGAACTGCTCGGTATTCCGGCTGATTACAGCCTCTTTTTCCTCGGCGGCGGGGCAACGCTGCAGTTTGCCATGATACCCATGAACTTCCTCTCGGCTGATGCCACAGCAGACTATGTAAGAAGCGGTGCATGGGCAAACAAAGCCTGTGACGATGCCAGGAAACTGGGGTCAGTTCGGGTAGCCTTCGATGGGGCTGCAGGCAACTACTCCACGCTCCCCGATCCTTCCGGAGTTTCCGTTCCAGCCGACTCCGCCTACTACTACCTCTGCTCAAACGAGACGATTGGCGGTATTGAATGGCAGTCGTGGCCGGAGATAGGAGATGTTCCGCTGATTGCCGATATGTCGAGTGATATCTTCAGCAGGCCTGTGCCCGTCGGGGAATTCGCCATGATCTACGGCGGGGTCCAGAAGAATCTCGGTCCGGCCGGAGCAACCTTTGTCATCCTTCGCAACGATATGCTGGATAGAATTCCGGCTGGTTTGCCGGCCTATCTTGACTACCGGACGCATGTGAAGGCTGATGGGCTGTACAATACGCCGCCAGTATTCTCCATCTGGGGTGTGAAGCTGGTTCTCGAGTGGATCAGGGATAACGGTGGGGTAACCGGCATGGAGCAGAGAGCAAAAGAGAAATCTGCCCTGATCTATGATACAATTGAGCAGAGCGGGGGCTTTTATCGTTCTCCTGTAGATCCAGCCTATCGTTCACGGATGAATATCGTTTTCCGGTTGCCGAGTGAAGCGCTGGAAGCTGAATTTATTTCCAAGGCTACCGCAGCAGGAATGCTGGGGCTCAAGGGGCACAGAAGTGTCGGGGGTTGCCGCGCATCGGTCTACAATGCCCTTCCGAAGGAGGATGTGGCTGCACTCTCTGATTTCATGAAGGATTTTGCAGCCGCCCACTAGGAGCATCCATGCCCGTAAAAAAGGATACAGTGATGAAAATCGACGAAATGAACAAAGCAATTATCAAGCAGCTCAGAGACGGCAGGAAGTCTTACAGCCTGATAGCTGATGAACTGCATGTGACCGAGAATACGGTTCGCTCACGAGTGAACCGGCTTGTCGAAGAGAATGTGCTGGAGATCACTGGACTTGTCGATCCCGAATCCCTTCCGGGCGTCCAGATTGTCATGATGGGTGTGAAGCTCAAGACGATGGATCTCGGCCGCAAGGCCGAGGAGTTCACCAGGCTAAAGGGGGTGATCTCTGCGGTGGTCATCACGGGCCGGTATGATCTTCTGGTGCAGGTGATCCTCAACGAGGAGGAAGACTACTCCCTTCTTGATTTTTTCACCAAGGAGCTGGTTAAGATTGCCGAAATTCAGGATGTTGAGACATTTGTCGTCTACCAGGCCTATGGTCTCCGGGTTCCATATATCCTGTAGCAATAAGGAGAGTGGGTATGAAAAAAACTCCGTTATACGACATTTACAGCACCTATGATGGTGTGAAGATTATTGAGTTCGGCGGCTGGGACCTGCCGGTGAACTATGCAACGGGAATTATTGAGGAGCATACTGCTGTACGGACCAGTGCAGGGCTCTTTGATGTCTCTCACATGGGTGAGTTTATTGTTTCAGGGGCAGGCAGCAAGGAGTATGTTGACTGGCTGGTGACAAACAGCCTCAGTTCCATTGGTGACGGTGAGGTGATATATACCCCCATGTGCTATCCCGATGGCGGGGTGGTTGATGATCTGATAATCTATCAGTTCTCCGAAGAGCATCTGCTGCTCGTAGTCAACGCCGCTAATATCGAGAAAGATTTTGCATGGGTGACTGAGGAGAATCCCAGGGCTGCCGACGGCTCAATCCCTGCTGGGGTCTCCATCACCAATGTATCCGCCCAGTACTGCCAGCTGGCAGTCCAGGGGCCAAGGGCTGAAACAATCATGCGGAAACTCTATCCGGAAGCAGGTGATATCAAGTTCTTCACCTTTCGCGACGGGGTTGCCCTGGCTGCTGCGGAGGTGCTGATTTCCCGCACCGGCTACACCGGTGAAGATGGATTTGAGATCTACTGTGACTCAGGGGATGCAGCTGCTGTCTGGAACGCAGTGCTGGAAAACGGTGCCCCCGAGGGGTTGGTGCCTTGCGGTCTCGGTGCCCGTGATACCCTGCGTCTTGAGGCGAAACTGCCGCTGTACGGACATGAGATTACAGAGAAAATCTCTCCCCTCGAGGCAAATCTCTCCTACTTTGTCAATCTTGAGGGTGAGGATTTCTGTGGCAGGGATGCGCTGCTTGCACAGAAGGAGTCCGGAATTCCCCGTACCCTGCGCGGTATAATCATGGTCGACCGGGGAGTACCGAGAGAGGGCTATCCCGTCTACCGGGTTGACGGAGATACCCCCATTGGGCAGGTGACCAGTGGGGCAAAGTCGCCCACTCTCGATGCGTTCATCGGTCTAGTACTGATGGAGAGAGGTTCAGGGTTGAAGATCGGTGATGAGATCGAGGTGGAGATCCATCGCAAGCGTAAAAAGGCAAAACTGGTGAAAACACCATTTTACAAGAATACCAGGAGGTAACGCTATGAGTAACGTTGTTGAAGGTCTGAAGTATACCGAGAAGCATGAATGGGTACGGATCGAAGGGGACAAGGCCTATGTCGGGATTACCGATTTCGCTCAGGAAGAGCTGGGGGAGGTTGTCTTTATTGAATTACCCGAAGTCGGCGATACATTTGCTGCCGATGAGGAGATAGCAAGCCTGGAGTCTGTCAAGGCTGCCGCAGCGATGTACAATCCCCTCTCCGGTGAAGTGGTTGCGGTAAATGATGAGCTGGAGGAGTCACCGGAAATGGTAAATGAGGATCCATATACGCACTTCATCTATGCAATAGAGTACTCCGATGCAGTGGAGCTGGAAACATTGCTAGATGCTGAGGCCTATTCGGCATTCATTGATTCGCTAGAGGAGTAGTATACACTATTATGACTTCCTATATTCCCCACTCGGACGAAGATGTTCAATCGATGCTTTCGGCTGTTGGCCTCAATTCACTTGAGGAACTCTTTAGGGATGTTCCCAGGGAGCTGTTGCTGACACGGGATCTAGATTTCCCCAGGGGGGTGACTGAGGAGGAGGTGCTTACGATTGTAAGGCGGCTGGCCGCAATGAACATGACGGAAACCTCTTACCTGGGCTGCGGTGCATATGATCGTATCATTCCCTCGGCTGTTGGCAGTATCACTTCGCTGCCGACCTTTTCAACAGCCTATACTCCCTATCAACCGGAGATCTCTCAGGGGCTGTTACAGGCGATATTTGAGTTCCAGACGATGGTCTGCGAGATCACCGGGCTGGATGTATCAAATGCATCGCTCTATGACGGACACACTGCCGCTGCCGAGGCTGCCGCAATGTGCTTCAACCAGCGCCGGAAATCCGAGCTGTTCCTGGTATCGCCAACAGTGCATCCCTTCACTATCCAAGTGCTCAAAACCTACTTTGCTGATATGGGCTTTACGATTGAGGTACTTCCGGAAGTGGACGGGGAGGCAGACTTCTCCAAGCTGGAATCCTATCTCAATCCAGCCCTTGCCGGGGTGCTGGTGCAGTCACCGAATATCTACGGCATAGTAGAGGATTATACCGGGCTTGCCGATCGTCTGCATGGGGAAGGAGCTCAGCTGGTCATTTCGTCAGACATGATGGCAATGGGAATAATCAGGTCCCAGGCTGAATGGGATGCTGATATTGCAATTGGCGATACGCAGCCGTTCGGTCTGCACCAGTGTTTCGGCGGTCCCTCTGTGGGGTATATGGCTGCCAGGCAGAAGCTGCTGAGAAAGATGCCGGGAAGGATCTCCGGGCAGACGGTGGATGCCGACGGTAACCGAGCCTTTGTTCTGACACTGCAGGCCCGTGAACAGCATATAAAGCGGGAACGGGCAACTTCTAATATCTGCTCAAACCAGGCCCTGGCTGCCCTGGCGACTTCTGTCTATCTGGCCTTGGTAGGCTGGAAAGGTGTGCAGGAGGCTGCCGGTCTCTCCTATGAGAAGGCTCACTATCTTGCCGACAGACTGGTTGCCGGCAGATCTGCAGCCCTTAGGTTTGAAAAGCCCTTTTTCTGTGAATTCACGATTGATACCGGATCGGCAGAACGGGCTGAGGCCTTTCTCACTGGCATGCAGAAGCACGGTATCTTTGCAGGAGTGCATCTCGGTTCCCTTGACAGGATGCGCAATGGGCTAGTTGCTGTGGCCGTTACTGAGAAGCGTACGAAAGATGAGCTGGATGTCTATGCCGAAGCTGCAAAGGAGGTTCTCGGTGAGTAACGAACTGATTGCTGCAAAGGAGGTTCTCGGTGAGTAACGAACTGATTGCTGCAAACATCGCTGAAGAGCTGATTTTCAACACTTCCCATCCCGGGAGACGGGGATTCAGGTTTCCTGCCTCCGATATCCCGGAAACAGCACGACCGGCTCCATTGGCAGAAAACCTGCTTCGCAGGGTTGAGCCGGAGCTGCCTGAAGTTTCGGAAGTGGAGGTTGTCCGCCACTACACCAATCTTAGCCGCAAGAGCTTCGGTGTCGATATGGGCTTCTATCCGTTGGGTTCCTGTACCATGAAATACAATCCCAAGGTAAATGAGGCGGCAGCCTCCCTGCCTGCCTTTACCGAGCTGCATCCACTGCAGCCGATTGGAACTGTGCAGGGGGCGCTGAAGCTGATGTATGAGCTGCTGGAAAGCCTCTGTGAGCTTACCGGTCTTTCGTGGGGAACATTACAGCCCTTTGCCGGTGCCCAGGGAGAATTCACCGGCATGAAGCTTTTCAGGGCCTACTTCAATGCCCGGGGTGAAGATCAGCGTAATAACCTCATAGTGCCATCATCCTCGCACGGCACCAATCCTGCTTCTGCCCATCTGGCAGGATTCAATGTCATTGAGCTGCCGGCAGATGAACGAGGACTCGTCAATCCGGATTTCCTGAAACCTTATCTCAATGATGAGCTTGCCGGTATTATGCTGACCAACCCGAACACCCTCGGACTTTTCGAGCGAGACATAAAAGCGGCAGCAGAGCTGATACACGCTGCCGGCGGACTTCTCTATTATGATGGCGCTAATATGAATGCCATTATGGGCAAGGTGCGCCCCGGAGATATGGGGTTTGATGTAGTGCATCTCAATCTCCACAAAACCTTCTCTACGCCGCACGGTTCGGGAGGTCCCGGTGCTGGTCCGGTGCTGGTTGCCGATCGTCTCGTGCCCTTTCTTCCCGTACCTGATATCAGGAAGCTTGACGACAGCTATACGTTTGACTGGGATCGCCCAGAGAGTATCGGAAAGATTGCCGGCTTCTACGGTAACTTCGGGATCCTTGTACGGGCGTATACCTATCTTCGCGTCATGGGCAGTGACGGGCTGCGCATGGCCTCCGAGATTGCAGTCCTTAATGCTAACTATCTCCGGGTGAAGCTGCAGGAACTCTTTGAGCTCTCGTACCCCGGCCTCTGCAAGCATGAGTTTGTCCTTTCGGCGAGAAAGATCAGGGAGGAGACTGGGGTCTCAGCCATGGATTTTGCCAAGGGTCTGCTGGACCATGGAATTCATCCGCCAACGATGTACTTTCCACTGATAGTACCGGAGGCATTGATGATCGAGCCGACTGAGACCGAGACGCAGGAGACCCTTGATGGGTTTGTTGCTGTAATGCACCAGCTTGTCCAGCTGGCCTATACTTCACCTGAAACGCTGCATGCCGCCCCGATGCGTACTCCGGTACGAAGGGTTGATGAGGTGCAGGCTGCACGTAAACCGGTGGTGCGCTGGAGCAGGGAGCGTGAGGAGTAAGTAGGGCACGACACCTGTTCCGGCACTCAATAAGCTGCATGGGGGGTGTTGCCTTATCGGATAAAGCTGATTACAATGCTTAGAGCTGTATGGAGGTGAACATGGGTAATCTGAAAACTTCATATATGGGACTTGCACTTGATAATCCCATTATAGTTGGATCTTCAAGGCTGACATCACAGCTTGACGGGATAAAGAAGAGCGAAGACGCAGGGGCAGGTGCAGTGGTGCTCAAATCACTCTTCGAGGAGCAGATTGAGCATGATGCAACGGCAATGATCGAAGGATACGATGAATTTGCCGACCATGCCGATGCCTTTGCATTCTTTGCCAACTCCAGCAAGGACTACTATATTGATACCTATCTGGAGCTGGTTGAACAGGCCAGGAAGGCTGTAGACATTCCGGTCATCGCCAGTGTGAATTGTATACATCCCGGTTCCTGGCTTGAGTATGCTGACAGGTTCCAGAAGGTTGGTGCCGATGCCCTTGAACTGAACATGTTCATCATGCCCTCCCAGGTAACTGATGGTGGTCATGAGATTGAACAGCGGTATATTGATCTTATCAGGCGGCTGGAAGCCCGGATCTCAATCCCGCTGGCGGTAAAGATCGGCTATCATTTCAGCGGTATGGCCAATTTCCTCTCACAGCTTGACAAGGATCTGCAGGTAGCGGGATTGGTGCTCTTCAACCGCTACTATAAAACCGATATCGATATTGAGGCAATGCAGCTCAAGGCGGGAAAGATCATCAGTGTTGAGGAAGAGGCTTCCCTGCCGCTGCAGTGGACGGCCCCCTGCAAGGGATGAATGAAGCCCTCTTCGGGCG
>CAZSBC010000095.1:0-7665 GCA_964605195.1 uncultured Spirochaetales bacterium
TTATGGCTTCGGGTCCTTGTAACCACCTGGCCGATATTGGTTTTCATAGTATCTCCTAAACAATGAACATTATATTTACGTGATAGCGTAATATATATTATGAAAATATATGATAACATTAAATTAGATAATGTCAACAGGTGTTGCACGAAAAGGAGCTGAATTGAAGGGAATTGTCATAACAGGGGGCAGAGCACCTGCTGTCGGACGACTGCAGCAGATCACAGGTTCCGATGACGTATACGTTGTAGCTGCCGACTCAGGCTATGATACTGCAGTAACGCTGGGGTTTCATCCGGATCTGGTTATAGGTGATTTAGATTCGATCACCCGCACTGTCCCCGGTCATATACCCGTGCACAGCTATCCTTCAGATAAGGACCAAACCGATACCCAGCTGGCGGTTGCGAAGCTGCGTGAAAGGGGATGTTCTTTTGACTTTCTGTTAGGCGGCGGTGAAGGACGTCTGGATCATCTCTATGCCCTTCTGGAGCTGTATGTTACCGATTATTTCCCCGATATCTGGATCACCGAACGTGAGATGCTATATGCTGTATATCCAGGTTCACATCGTGAGTTCCCTACAGAACGGAACCAGACGGTATCACTGCTCAACCCCTGCCGGCAGTGTACTCCTATAACTTCTGAGGGCTTGCAGTGGGAGCTGAAGCACTATGATCTTCAATTCGGCTCTGCCAGCATAAGCAATCGATCGGTGGGAAAGGGGTGTAGTGTTGCAAATCACGGGCAGGCGGTGATTATTGTCGCTATTCTTTTTTCTCTAAATTGAGGCTCTTCAATTCCGGATCGGCTTTGAAATACTCTATGAGTACCGGAAATTCCTCCAGCAGATAGCCGTACTGCTGCAGCATATCAAGACGAACCTGGTTTTCGGCACGCTGCTGTGCGGTCCCGCGAAGCTCCTCCTGGAGCGTCTGGTTTTTCAACGCTGCCAGATCAAGATAATAGGCTTTTGCGGTTTCATAGAGCTCAAAATCGGGAAGATCAACCGCTACGATGTCAAGATGTGAAATTGTGATGAAGGTGAAGTAACGCTGTATTCTCTGCTGCAGTTCCTGGAGTTGGGTATCGGTGACCGGAGGACGGATACCACCACTGTTTTCAGGTTCTCCGCTCTGGAGAAACAGCTGCTGCAGCTCCAGGCTGGCACGTTCCTTCAGGGACGCTTCCTGGGCATCAAGCCAGGAGCCGAGACCTTCTGGAGTAATCCCGAGATCCTTAAGAAGGGATACGGCAGTTTCGGGATTGATTCGGTAGGAGATTGAGTAGGAGAAATCGTAAGTGAAATCGGCGGTCCCGATAAGGGTTTCGGAATAGAGGGCCGCGGATTGCAGCGCTATGGAGGTATCCACATAGAGTGTAACGGCCTTTGCCGGATACTGAATAATGGTAAGGTTGTCGGGGATCAGTGCTCCGGCTGCCCAGTAGAAGCTCCCTTCTACAATGGGTTTTTCCCGGTATCCACCAGTTTTGGTGTGCACAACGCCAATAGTGTCAGGATCAATTTTAAGCTGGATCCATCCAAAATAGAATACCACTGCGGCTATGATTATGAGAATGCTGAAGATAATCAGAAATTTTCGCATGGGCGCTCCTGTACCATGTAATACAAATTCTCGCTCTGTTTGTTACACCTCTGTTTCAACTGTCAAGATTTTGCACGGCTTCTCAACAGATTATAGCAGGTCACGGCTGTTATCTCAAATATAGCACACCGTATATGTAATCTGTCTAGCAGGAAGTATGATTTTAGGCTATGATAGTTGCTATGAAACGCACCAAGGACACTGTGCCTGAGCCCAGCACGCTGGGCAGTGCCAGTCTGAATATACTGCAGCTTGTTGTCAGATATCTGTTCTGGATAACCCTGTTTCTGTTTTCCCTGTGGATGATTCTGCAGTATACGGAGTCAGATTTGGAGTATGTGGCTTGGATCGGTTCGGTTTGCACCTATACGGGAATATGCTACATGTTGTTGAGCCTGGGAACAGTTACCCTCCGTACAGTGATCCTGGTGCGGGAGGGTGGGGTTCCCCTGCTGCCTTTTATCTATACTGCAGTCGGGATTCTGATAACCGCTGGTGAGATACTACTGATACAGCTGATCTATGCCCTCTAGTGAAGGGCCTGGATATGATACTGGGAGGGATTGCACATGCTGGAGAATATTGCTGCCGTTCGGGGTGCCGTGCAGATTGCTGAAGATACCGACCTGGAGATTCGGCGAGCAACCGTTGAGCTCTTCGATGCCCTTACTGAAGCCAATGATATTCATGCTGACGATATTATCAGCATCATCATAAGCTGCACACGCGACATCAGAGCTTACAATCCTGCAACTGCTCTTCGTATAGAGAGGAAAATTGATCACGTACCGCTATTCTGCGTCCAGGAGTTCGATTGGGATAATGCGCCTCAGCGGATTATCAGATTCCTGCTACATTTGAGCAGTGAGCTCACTTCAGGGCGACCGCAGCCGGTCTATCTTGGAGGGGCCGGAAAGCTCCGGCCCGATCTCACAGAGCAGGCATAAACCCGACAAATCCGGGTTGACATGGAGCGGCTATTTACAGTACATTTTTCAGGGCATTGAGACCTTGCCACCTTAGCTCAGCTGGCCAGAGCACGTGACTTGTAATCTCGGGGTCGTCAGTTCGAATCTGACAGGTGGCTCTATTGACATAAGGTAGTTTTTTTGCTACTTTGCCAATCAGTTGATATACGGGGAGGTTCCCGAGCGGCCAAAGGGGGCAGACTGTAAATCTGTTGGTTAATCCTTCGAAGGTTCGAATCCTTCTCTCCCCAAAAGCCTCTTTCAATAAGAGGCTTTTTTAATTGGTACCGCATACCTGAATATGGTGCTGCCTAATGCATACTTTTTATGATTCCGGTCTACCCTTTACCTGTACCCAGTGCGGATACTGCTGCGGGCATGAACCTGGATATGTGTTCCTTTCAGCAGAAGACCTCAAGGTATTGACAGATCTTTTCTCAATATCACGCGCAGTATTCATCGAAACGTACTGTGTTTCAGTTGATTTCGGATCATTCTTCATGATCAGCCTCAGGGAGACAGAGGAGCATGACTGTATCTTCCTTGAGGGGAAACGCTGCCGGGCGTATGCTGCCCGACCGCTTCAGTGCCGAAGTTATCCCTTCTGGCCTACTATCGTCGAGAGTGCTGCTGCATGGCAGAACGAGGGTACACACTGTCCGGGAATTGGGAAGGGTGAGAGACATGCAAAAAATGAGATAGAGCATTGGCTGTATCTTCACAAAAAAGAGAGGCCGCTTCAGATCAACCATGGGAAAGATTCCTGATCACATTCTGGAAGAGATCAGATCAAAGATTTCAATTTCAGAAGTAGTATCACAGTATGTGCATCTCACTCCCAAGGGGGGCCGGTTATGGGGGCTCTGCCCCTTTCATGACGAAAAGACTCCCTCGTTTACCGTCAACGAGCAGAAGGGATTCTATCACTGCTTCGGATGCGGAAAAGGTGGCAGAATATTCAATTTCATCATGGATATTGAACAATTATCCTTTGTTGAGGCTGTAAAACTACTTGCTGACAAGAGCGGTGTGGTAATTGCTGAGGAGAGTGAAGTCGAACGACTGCAGCGTAATGACCGGGAAGTTCTGCTTGATCTCTACAATAAAATCAGCAATAGTTTCACCTATATTCTTCAGGAACGCGAAGAGGCTGAGGGAGCCCGGAAATACCTCGTTTCCCGAGGTATCGGTGCTGACATGATAGCTCAGTTTGCAATCGGCTATGCACCTGCAGATCCTTCCTGGCTCCACTCATTTCTCACAGCCAGGAACTACTCCCCGGAAATTCTGGAGAAGAGCGGACTCTTCTCCCGTAACCACGCCACCTATCCGCTCTTTACCGACAGAATTATGTTTCCCATCCGTGATACCCGCGGAAGGGTGATTGCCTTCGGCGGGAGGGCCCTGGATTCCGGGAATTCTGCCAAGTACATTAACACCCCCGAGACAATTCTGTTTCGAAAGCGTGATAATCTTTTCGGTTTCCATCAGGCCCTGAATGCCATCAGGAAAGAGGGGGAAGTCTTTGTCACCGAGGGCTATTTTGACGTGGTCGCTCTGACCATGAGCGGAATCCGCAATGCTGTTGCCCCGTTGGGAACTGCTTTTACCGAATCTCAGGCCAGACTGCTCAAGAGATATGCCGGCAGATGCGTACTCTTTTTTGATTCTGATACTGCCGGGATGGAGGCGGCAACGAAGGCAATCATGATTCTCGAGAAGATTGGTATGGAGAGTGCCGTGATTGATGCAGGCAAGAGCAAGGATCCGGCTTCGATAGTTGAAGATCAGGGCATGGAAGCTCTGCAAAATGTGCTAAAAAAACAGCTTAACAGCTTCAATTATCTTGTAAAAAAAGCGATAAACACATATGATGTAACATTGCCTGACGGCAAATTAGCAGTATTCAAAGAGGTTAAACCCTATATCGAATTAATCGATTCTGAAATCAAAAAGCAGAGCAGCATAAAAATTCTCTCGGATGTACTGGATCTTGATGACCGGGTTATCTATGCCGAATTACGTAATTCAGCTGCTTCCAGTTATCAGCGGGCCGGCACAACTCCCGCAGGGACAACGTTACAGCAGAACTACAAATCCAGTGAGAGAATTGCTCAGGAACGAATTGTCAACTTTGACAGTGAAATTACCAAACTTCCGGTTGATCTCTATTTAATGTTGACTGTCATCAACAACCGTAAGTATTTTCAGGATGTGCGTAACTCAATTTCCGACGAAGATATGCTCGATGCCCGGGCTGCTGAGATATTCGCCGCGCTTGAAGAGTCCCTCAGGGAGGGTGCTGTATCGTTCGAGAATCTGCTTGAGCAGATCGAAGATCCAAGAACCAGGCTGCTGATTGAGGGCTGCTACGGTATCGATGAATTCAGTATCGGTGTTGAAGCGAAGATAGCAGGTTCTGTCAGGGCCCTCAAACTCAGGACACTGGTCAGGAAACAGAGAGAGGTTGAGCAGCAGATTAAACGGGCTGCGATAAATGGATTGCAGGAGCTTGAACTGAAGAATCTGCTCTATGAGAAAAAGTTCATTGATGAAGAGATACGTACATTGAGGAAGGGGTGATGGCAAAAGAGAAACATGATTCATTGCTGGATAATCTTGTTAAGAAAATCGGTAGTTCAAAGAGTATCTCATATGACGAACTCAACGATCTGCTCCCTGAAACCATGGTTTCATCGGATGAAATTGATGAAATGATACGTAAACTTGAAACCCGTGGAATAACCATCATGGATGAGAAGAGTGCAGCCCAGGAGGATGAAAGTCCCGATATGATACACAGTGACGAACCGGAAGATGACGAACCACTAATTGTGGCTATCGATGACGAAGAGGACCTTGAGGACAACCTGGAAAGTTATGCTGGAAACATAGCAAAGGGAGATGATTCTGATGACGATGAGGAGTCAATAACCATCTCGCCGGAAAAGAGCGAGAAACGGGTCCTCTACAATGACAAGGAGGCTTCAATTGATGACCCAATCCGTCTCTACCTCCGTGAGATCGGTAAGGAGACGCTCCTGACTGCTGAACAGGAGGTTGAACTCTCAAAGAAGATGGAGGACGGTGAGAATATCATCAAGAGTGTCACCAGGGACTCCGGTATGATAATTACCGGTATGTATGACATCTATCGCAAGCTTACTCAGAAATTCGATGAGAAGGAGATGGATCTCACCAAAAAGGAGCTTACCGAATTCTTCTCCGAGCAGAAACGGTTGAATCAGTCATACCGCGACCAGATCAAGGATTTCCAGTCCAATCTGAAATCATACGTGGAAATGAAGAACCGCATCATTGCCAGCGGGGGCAACATACTGACTGATGATGCGTTGCTGAAGAAGAAGAAGACATTGATGAAAAAGATGTCAGGAGTTGAGCTGCAGCAGGATGAGATCATAGACTTCACCGAGAAGTTTCTTTCAACCGAAGAGATGATCTACAACCTCCAGAACGAACGGGACCGAATCGAGGCCCGTCTTGGTGTATCTTCCGTGCGTGAACTCCGTCAACTTGGCCGCTCGCTTGCTAGTGCAGCCAAGCGGAAGGAGATTGAGGAGTCATTGCAGCTTGCCACGGATGAGATCAAGGAGAAGATCAGGGAAGTCCAGCTCACCGAGAAAAAACTGAAGCAGATAGAGTATGAATTCGAGGATACCATCGATAATGTGATCCTTCATGCCAAGGAGATAGCCCGTGGCAAGCAGATGATGAAAAGTGCCAAGGACCGACTGATTCAGGCCAACCTGAGGCTGGT
This sequence comes from uncultured Spirochaetales bacterium, assembly GCA_964605195.1. Lineage (GTDB taxonomy): Bacteria > Spirochaetota > Spirochaetia > JABMQR01 > JABMQR01 > CAZSBC01. The sequence goes on from CAZSBC010000095.1 coordinate 6,354, forward strand.
TGTAAGTATTGCCAAGAAATATACCAACAGGGGACTGCACTTCTTTGATCTTGTCCAGGAAGGGAATATCGGGTTGATTAAGGCCGTCGAAAAGTTCGAGTACCGCAAGGGATACAAATTCTCGACCTATGCCACCTGGTGGATACGCCAGGCAATAACCCGTTCAATATCAGATCAGGCCAGGACGATCCGTGTCCCGGTACACATGATTGAGCAAATCAACAAGGTGGTACGGGAGTCAAGACAGCTCATGCAGGTCTTCGGTCGGGAACCGACTGATGAGGAGATTGCCGAACGGCTCGGTTGGACCCCCCAACGTGTCAAGGCTGTCAAGAATGTCGCCCGCGAACCAATCTCCCTGGAAACTCCGATAGGCGAGGAAGAGGATTCACTGCTTGGTGATTTTATCGAAGACAAGGATGTCGAGAATCCGGCAACGCAGACAGCCTTCAAGCTACTCCAGGAACAACTTCAGGATGTCATGACCACGTTACCTCCACGGGAACAGGAGGTTCTTAAAATGCGTTTTGGTCTTGAGGACGGTTACTCATTGACATTGGAGGAGGTTGGGCTGTATTTTGAAGTAACTCGAGAGCGAATCAGGCAAATCGAGGCAAAGGCGCTGAGAAGACTGCGCCATCCGAAACGCAGTAGAAGACTTAAGGATTATGTATAGGCAGGAGAAGAGTAGATGCACGAAGTATTTGAAAAGCTAAGTTCTTTGCAGGTTGTTCTTTCACAGAAATACGATGTTCAGGATGAGATCCGCGATATCCCGAAGACCCTTGAAACCAAAGTGGAGCTTCTCAACCGGGGCAAGAAGAACTATCTTGAAAAGAATGAACGGCTCAAGAGGACCAACGACGAACTGAAGAGTCTCAGGATTCGGCTCGACGAAGCTGAACGGGTTCGTGAGAATTATGAGAAACAGATGGATCTCATCACCACACAGCGTGAGTATGAGGCCCTTGATAAAGAGATAACCGATGCATCTGATAAGGAGCAGCAGTTCAGGAAAGCCATTCTCCACAAGGAGAAGACCCTTGAGGATCTGAAGATGCAGCTGGAGGAGCAGGAAGAGCTCATGCAGCTGCAGGAGGAAGAGGTCACTACTGAACAGGAGAAGATGGAACAGATCCTCTCTGACAAGCAGCAGGAGCTCAATACGCTGGTTTTAGAGGAGAAGGATCTCGTTCCCGATATTGATCCTGAAGTGCTGTTTAAATTTGAGAGGATTATCAAGAGTAAATCCGGGGTTGGAATAGTTCCGGTACATGAGAATATCTGTACCGGATGCCATATGTTACTGCCA
>CAZSBC010000095.1:7675-13316 GCA_964605195.1 uncultured Spirochaetales bacterium
GTTTGTCAACGATGTGCGCAAAGGTTCAGACTTCATGTTCTGTCCCTACTGCAGCAGGATCCTCTTCTTCGAAGATGTTGCAGTTGAAGAGGCTGCCGATGCGCTTGTCGATCAGCCGACCGAGGAGGAGACGAGTTCCTTCGCCGAATTGGTTGATCTGGACGAATTTGACTTGTAGTAACAGGGAAAAAAGTGGAATAATGTATATACAGACCGGGTGGCCGCTGCCTTCGGGCAGAGGAAAGTCCGGGCTCCATAGAACGTGATGCCGGGTAATTCCCGGGGGCATGTATGCCACAGAGAGTGCCACAGAAAAAATACCGCCGTAACTGGTAAGGGTGAAATGGTGGGGTAAGAGCCCACCGCCTGCATGGTAACATGCAGGGCATGGCAAACCTCGTCAGGAGCAAAGTCAAGCAGCGGTTGGGTTGTTCGCCCGATAACTGCGGGTAGGCTGCTGAAGCTGGCTGGTGACAGCCCGCTCAGATAGATGGTCACCAATTACAGAACCCGGCTTACAGGTCTGTTATTTTGTTAGATCCTTACTATGAGAGGCCCAGTGCATGAAATACCGGATCCTGCCTGGTATCTTACCCATACTCTTCATCATCTTGCTGCTGATTTCTGTTCTCGGGTGCACTCCCGATGTTCGCGAAGTTGTGGGCAGCTCGCCTGCAGATGCGCTGATCGCCCTGTGGGAGCGTGGAAACTATCAGGCTCTCTTCATGGAGCTGCATGTTGATGACAGTGAGTCGCTTCAGGAGTATGATAGTTCTGAGCTGCTGCTCTATGGGTTTTCAGCCTATCGCTTATATGAGCACAGTGGTGATCCCGCCCTGCTCGAATCAGCCGTTGCTGTGCTCGAACGGGTGCTGTATCTGTATCAGGATGATGTGAGCGAAGCTCAGCTAGAAGAGCTCATCAGACTGCTGGCCAGAGTAGGGTATCTTTCAGGAGATTATCAGCAGACAATCTCTCTTATCGAAGAATATGGTGCTCTGGCAACTGATTTTTCTTCCGAAATGCTGATGCTTAAGCTGTTTGCAGAAATTAGATCGGGAAACTACGCAGCTGCATCGCTTCTTTTGGATGATTTCCCGAATGAATCGGAAGAGATTCCTTCTGCCGAGCTGACAGAAAATGAGCGACTTACCCTTGATCTCCTCGCTGCAGCAGTACTGCTGACTGCCCCGAATGCACCCGATTCAACAGCAGCCGAAGAGCAACTTACAGAGCTGTTACAGCTTCCCGGGACCGGCGAGCTGTTCCGGTTTTATGCTGGCATGCTTGCTGTCAACAGTTTGCTTGCAAGAGGTGATTACGATGAAGCCGGCAGATTGCTTGAGATGCTGCGTGGGAGGATATCCTCCTCCCTGCTGCTCAGTTCAATATACTATACCCTGGGAGTTGTCAACCGTAATGCCGGTGAGATGATCGAAGCCCGCACCATGTGGAACAGAGCCCTGGAGTACAACCCACAGAACAGTTTCGCTGCCGGGAAACTGTGACCGGAAGAGAGAACATGCCACACAAATATACTGAATTACGTGCAGAACTGCTGCAGGTGGAACAGCCTGCCCGGTATACCGGCGGAGAGTTTCAGCTTCGTACCAAACCCTATGATCCCGATGATTATCATGTCGCTGTCTGCTTTCCAGACCTTTATGAGATCGGGATGTCCAATACAGCTCTTCGGATCCTCTATGATCTCATTAACAGCCTGGAGGGCGTATCCTGCGAGCGGGTATTTACGCCGGCACCCGATTTCGAGGAGGTATTGCGCAGCAAGCCGTGCACACTGTATACCCTTGAACATGGCATCCCTCTTAATGAGATGGATCTCATATGCGTATCTGTCGGCTATGAACTCAGTGCAACCAATATGCTCAGCGTACTTGAACTGGGCAACATACCGCTGCTGCGTGCTGACCGCGGCGATCAAGATCCGCTGGTAATTGCCGGAGGCCCTGCTGTAACCAATCCTCTTCCGTTTGCCCCTTTCCTCGATGGGGTCTTTATTGGTGAAGCAGAGAACGGCTTACAGAGCATGCTGCGTGATTTGGTAGATTTAAAGCTTGAAAAAGCAAAACGTAAAACATTTGATGCATATTTACTTGAAAGGGAGAATATTTGGAGAGAAGATGCCTCTGATACAGGAAGCTGTACCCGTGCCATTGATCTTACCTTCACATCCAAAGACGATAGCCATACCGGCTACCGATACTATACTGTACCCACGCTGAAACCTGTCCAGGACAACGGGGTAGTGGAGATTATGAGGGGGTGTCCCAACGGATGCCGCTTCTGTCATGCCGGGGAGCTCTACAAACCGTTCCGACAGCGTTCCATGGAACATATCGTATCCCGGGTAGAGCAGCTGGTTGATGAGCTTGGCTATCGCGATATCACCCTCTCTTCGCTCTCATCAGGGGACCATCCGCAGCTTCATACCATCATAACCGGGCTCAATTCGCGCTATGCCGGGAAACGGGTCTCGTTTTCCCTGCCATCCCTGAAGGTGACCTCCTTTTCCCTCGATATCATCGAAGCGGTATCGGCGGTACGGAAAAGCGGGTTGACTTTTGCAATCGAGACGCCGCTGCCTGAATGGCAGAGCAGCATCAACAAGGTTGTTCCCATAGAGCAGGTAATTGAGATTATCCTGAAGGCAAAGCAGCGTGGATGGAGAGTTGCAAAATTCTACTTCATGGTCGGACTGCCGTTTGTTGACAGGAAGCATGAGGCTGATGCGATAACCGAGTACATCGAAAGAATCCAACGGGAAACCGGCATCCAGCTCAACATTACGATAGGAGTCTTCATTCCCAAACCCCATACACCATTTCAGTGGGCTGAACTGATGTCCCCTGAAGAGTCGGCCGGTTATCTGAGTATGCTGAAGCGGCAGATTCAGCAGCAAGTTCGGCGGGTAAAGGTGAATTACCATGATCCTGCGGTATCATTTATTGAAGGGATGATCAGCCGCGGTGATAAGCGGGTTGCCCAGATAATCCTGGAGGCATACAGAGAGGGCGCCAGACTAGATGCTTGGGATGAGCATTTCAAGCGAGATGTGTGGCAGCGGGTCATCGACGTTCAGGACTGGGATGTCGAAACAACGATCTGCAGCTCCTTCAGTACTGACGAGCCTAGAGCTTTGCCCTGGCATACTGTCACGCTCGCTTCCACACATGCTTATCTACTGAAAGAGTATCAACGGGCCGAATCGTGCATCACAACATCCGGGTGCGATGATCCCTGTCCGCACTACTGTGGAGTATGCCGACCCGATAGCGCGCAAAGGCCGGCTATAGCGGGGCGTGAAGAGAAGTCTGCAGAGTCCGCTACCAGCCAGGCAGCACCTCCCAGGATGCCCTCCCGGAAGACGAAGGTGCTTTTCAGGTACCGGAAGGTATCATCTGCCATCTTTCACTCCCATATAAACGTCATGCACCTCTTTGAGAAGAGCTGTCAAAGGGCCGGAATTGACCTGGCATTTACAGAAGGATACAATCCAAAACCGATAATGGAGTTCGCACAGCCGCTGCCTATCGGTATAGCCGGGACTAATGAGTACATGACGGCTACCATACTTCACGATGACGAGAAGCTGGATACGGCAGACCTATGTGCAGGACTGAACAGATCGCTTGCAGAGGGGTTTGAAGTCCTGGAAGCTGTTGTGGTAGCAAAGAACATGAAGAGATCGCTCACGGCAGCATATCATGCCGCTGATTACAGAATAGCGGGACTCGATGATGCCGGAGAAGAGGTGATCGACATTCTGGCTGGAAAAGAACCGAATGTCATGATACTCTCCAGGAATGGCCGGGATGTTATTCTCAGGATCACAGAGGCCGTCAAGTTCAATGCGCAACGGCGGGGAGAAGGGCAGGCGGCCGGTACCGGAAACCTGATGAAACTCATCGCCGGGTATATTCCCAAATACAGCTTTCTCGGCAAGTATGAAACGACGAGGATCGCTATCTACGCCGATGCTATGGAGCCGTACGGACAATACTACGCATGACTCACGTGTCCAGCTGTTTTTTGGCCTTGTTCCAATAACTGTCCATTACTGTTAGCTCATTATCTGTATCCAGGCCATCTTTTTTCATGAGTTCCTGCATGACAGTAAACCGTTGCTTGAATTTCTCATTTGCCAGATAGAGGGCCTCATCGGGATTAATAGCAAGAAATCGAGAGTAGTTAATCAAAGAGAATAGTACATCGCCGAACTCATCAAGAACTTTTTCCCTGGATACCTCAGCTGCAGTACGCTTGTCCAGTTCTGCCTGCAGTTCATGTAGCTCTTCATATATCTTTTCCAGCACATCGCCGGCTTGTTCCCAGTCGAAACCGGTTTTACGGGCCTTTTTCTGGATCTCTATTGATTGCAATATATTGGGCATGGATTTGGGGATGAACGCAAAGATATTGTCCTGCTGGTGTTTACCCTCAAGATTCTCCTTGATGGAATCCCACAGCTCAACAACCTCATCGGCATTTCCGGGCTGGGAATCATCATCCAGTTCATGCTGGGCAAATACATGGGGATGACGGCGTATCAGCTTTCTTGAAGTCTCTTCAAGAACATCGACCATCCGCATTTCATCCTGTTCCTCATGCATGATGACCAGCATGCTTACCACAAGGAACATATCGCCAAGCTCTTCAGCGCATTCGGCGGTATCACGTTTCTTGAAGGCATCTATATATTCATAGGACTCTTCAATGAGATTCTTATAGAAAGATTCCGGTGTCTGTTTCTGATCCCACGGACAGCCGTTGGGACCGCGTAGAATCCGAAGAATCGTGTATAGCCGGTTGAAGGCTTCGGGAACGGACTGTGAATCTTTCAGATGGCTGGTACTGATGTTTTCGTTCATAATGCCTCGTTGTATTTAATAGACAGAATATACATTATTTAAAGTAATGAACATCTTAGATTATTACTGCTGAATACGTACCCTTCCCAGGTATACGACATCAGTATCGGCTATTGTGTTGGAATACTGCACCGAATCATCGGGAACACGGGCATAATAGGCCCCGAATAGATAGAGATAGTATGGGTCTGAAGAAATATCGTAATACGTCCGCGTGCGCTCACTCTCAGCAAGTATCATCTCTGCCGTATAGCTGCCGCTGCCGGCAATGGTGCGCAGCAGCAGCTCGCTGTCGCCTCCTCCGCCGGACCAGCCGCCGATGAGACTGCTGTATACGTAATCATCATAGAATGAGACTGCCAGTGCATCACTCTGCTGCAGGTCATAGTCTACCTGGGCAAAGATCTCGGTTACGGCTGTGGCAGAAAGCACCGTATCAATGAGCACCGAGGGCACCGAGTTGTCGGCCCCAGCATCTATGAGCGGCTGCGACGTGAAGGCCGTCACCGTATATTCGATTTCCGATACGGTGACCTCCTGACTCTTCAGGCGGTGGTTCAGCGCTCCAGCAATCGCATCAGTATCGGCCGTGCTAAGCTCCTCGGCACTGTAGGTATAGTAGAGCGATATGCCGTCGACATCATGGGCAGTCTCGCTGCCGAAGGAGAAGCGGACCCACTCATCGGAGGATACTCCACTATCAGGCGTCAGTGGTTCTATGAGTGGGTCCGCTTCTCCTTCGGCAGCGAGAC
>CAZSBC010000096.1:0-13298 GCA_964605195.1 uncultured Spirochaetales bacterium
GTCAGAGTCCTGGAGAGCAATTACAACGGAATCACTGACACCGCAGCTGAAGCTTCCTTTGATGCGTTGGCTGAAGATGGTGTCTCCCAGCTGGATGAGAGTTATCCGGATCTCTTTGCAGCTGCCCGTGAGAATGGAGACCGGGGAATGCTCAGGGCTCTCACCTGGGGGGAGAAGGTGACCAAGATCCAGAAAAGCCTGCTTGCCCGTTATCGAATCCAGGGAGATGCCCTGCTTGAGGGCAGACAACTCTATGTCTGCCAGGCCTGCGGGTTCATTGCAGTAGACAGCTCCATACCGGCTATATGCCCGGTATGCAAGGCCCCGGCCAGCCGATTCACAGAGATTACCGGAAAGGGGGTATCCTGATGCATGCCGCAAGAAACAGTGCTCTGTGCACAAAGGACTGTCTCTGTCTCTTTATCTGCCCTACCGGGGCTACCGATACCGAGAACGGGCAGATAGACTTCAATCGCTGTCTTGACGGCTGCCGGCTCTGTGTAGATGCCTGTCCGTCCCATGCCATCTACCTGGTCATGGATAGCTATTTCGAAAAACCTGTGAAGCAGGAGGTTCTCAAGAGAGGTATGCTTGAGCTTGCCCGCAGGAAAGCGGGGCAGGAGAGCATGGCCGCGCAACTCCAACAGCAGGGATCGACAGCTGCAGAAAGGTTGCTCGGCAGCGCCCTGCGCAACTCTCTCCGCATACTGGTCGAGGACTGCCTCCGCGAGGCAGGGTACATGCTTCCTCAGGGAAGGGATACCATACAGTTCATCACAGATCTTGCCGCTGATACCGATGAGGAGACCCGGAAGCAGCTGCTTGGCATCCGGGACGAGCTCATGGCTCTGCAGTAGGGGGGTGAAGTGAGACGAAGAATCCTGAAGGTGGTTGTTATCTCGGCAGCAGTACTGATTCTGCTGATTGTTGCCGGAACGGTAGGTATCACTAGCCTCACGAATCGTCTGGATGCCTATCTTGACGATGTTGAACTTTCTTCAGTGAATATTGCATCGCTGGAAGACGGAGTCTATCACGGTGAAGCGGATGCGGGCATCATCAAGGTATCTCTTGATGTAGTTGTACAAAGTGGGGAAATTCAACAGATCAGGCTGTTTGAGCATAGGAACGGAAAGGGCAGTGCCGGGGAAGGGGTGCTGGATACCATTGTTGCCCGGCAGAGTACGGTAGTTGATACGATTTCAGGGGCTACCTACAGCAGCATCGTCATCATGGATGCCGTGCAGCGGGCACTGAACGGAACCAACTGATCCCGGATCACAGGGTCGCTAGAAAGAAGGATAGTGGGATCGTCACTATCCCAAGCAGGGTAGATACAATAACCATGGTCCCGGCAAAGTCAGCCTTGATGCCGAAACGCAGGGGCATCACCGAGGTAAATACTGCCGAAGGCAAGGCTGAGGCAACGATTACGACCGTTCGCTCCAGTCCATCAAGTCCGAAAATATAGGCCCCGAGCATGCCGCAGAGGAAACCTCCCACAAAACGCAGCAGGAGGGCGGCAATGAGATGCCGGTCCAGGTGCCAGCTTGTCACTGCCAGGGAGACGCCTACCGTGAGGGCTGCCAGCGGGGGAGCCGCCTTTCCCCCGAAGTCGAGGGTGGTAAGCAGAGGCTCGGGTATGGGGATTTCGAGAAATCTAAAAAGAAATCCCCCGATGATCGCCCACAGAATCGGTGATTTGAAGAGATTGCGTATCCCCGTGACCGTAAGCCCTCCGGTGATGATCAGTATCCCGAGCGTGAAGATGTAGATTGACTGGATCTGGTCATAGATGACCACAATGTTCATTGCGGTCAGACCGCTCCAGAGCTGCATCAAAGGAATGCCGAGGAAACCAGAATTCATGAAGAGCACCGACGGGATGAAGTGGCCGGCCCTGATGCCGGCCACCCTGGTATAGATGTAGGAGCACAGCAGCAGGACAGCCACCACGAAGGTGGTGACCCCTGCCAGGTTGAGTACCATCCGCCCTCCAATGTCGCTGGTATAGAGGGCATGGAAAATCAGCATCGGCATCAGGAAATCAACAATGACCTTGACGAGGGTATCATGCGAGAGGTTGTAGAGTCGAGAAAGCAGGTAGCCGCCGGCTGTTATGATGAGAATCGGCAGCAGCTGTATGAAGGCATCAAGAATCATGGCAGTACTTCACTTCAGTCCAGAGGCTATAGAGGACTAGGAAAATATTTCAGCACCGATGGCGCCGTAATGCCATGATGCCATGAAAGGAGAGGTTTGTGAATGACCTGCAGGACATTATATTTCCCGAATAGCCCTACACTGCTTGAGAGATGGTCTGTGTGAGCAGGAATCAATACAAGCATGGCTGCCGCTATGCAGATGGTATGCATCAGTGACCATGCACCCTCCGACGGTACTCGACCGGGGATAATCCCGTATACTTCCGGAATACCCGGGAGAAGTACTGGCTGCTGGAAAACCCCAGCTCATAGGCAATTTCGGTAGCCGTCACATCCCGCTCTTCCAGGAGCTTGCGGGCCCGATCACATCTGAGGGACTGGATATAGTCATTGGGAGACTGTCCCAGGTATCTGTTGAAGAGTGTGTAGAGTCGTGTCCTGCTCCATCCCGCTATCAGCTCGAGTCTGGCTAGTGTAAGCGGTTCATCCAGATGGTTCTCTATGTATTCAATAAGCCTGCTGATTGGATTTTCCTCTTCTTCATAGGTATTCTGCAGGATAGTCTGGATAGCTGTCAGCAAGAACAGAATGGTGCTGCTGCAGAGGACTGCCTGGTCGAGGGCGGCAAATCCTGGTCGCAGTTCTGTTGTCAGCAGTGAGTTCAGGGAGGTTGCTGCAGCATCAAGTTCCCTGCTGCCTGCATAGGTGCCGTTGCCGAAGTTGAAGAGTTTGTCCTGCATGTGGCTGCTATCTGCTGCCGTGAGGTGGGTGAAGGAGCAGAAGGAGGGATCGGCAGGGTCAAAGACGATAAAGACCAGCCTGCCGGGATTCTGGTGATCAAGATACCCGCGATGCGGGATGCTGGGAAGGGTCATGCTGAGCTGCCGCCCCCGTACATCCAGGATTCTCCCGTTCGCCAGCTCCCAGCGGTAGTGCCCTGACAAGATATAGACGATCTCAAAGCCGTCGTTGCGATGAAAGGGGAGCGGAGCACCTGTCGGGTCGGTACGGATTCCGAACTCCCTGATAAACGGCAATGTTTTCAGTATCATTTCAGCATAGGGCATAGCCAGCTCCAGTTGTGTAATATCGTACACTATAAAATTGTACACGCACGGACTCAAAATGGGAAGTATCATACCGTATGAAACAGAGAGAAGAGATCAACTACCTGCGTGGACTTGCTGAGCAGGTTCGCACAATTTCCCGGAATCCTGTCCATGACCGTAATCGCAGACGATGGGCAGAACACAACAGCCTGTGTACGAAAGAGCCCCTGTTACTGGTATTTCCCGAATGCGGTTGGGACGAACTGCTGCCGGAGGAGACTTTCCGCTGCAACGATCCGGATCTGCGGCAGCTGGAATTCGAACTGCGCTCCAGAATCTACCATGCCGAACATCTTCATGACGATGCACCGATACCGGATGAGATAACCGTCACAAAACGGATCATGCCCCTTGACTGGGGACTGAATCCAAACCGGATCTACAGCGATCAGAAGAAGGGAGCCTACGAAATCGAACCGGTCCTAGTGGATGCCGCCGATGCTGCCAAGCTGCGGATTCCCGAAGTGATCTATGATGAAGAGCGAACCCTTGCTGCCTTCAATACCATTGGAGAGGCTGTCGGTGATATCCTTCCCGTACGGCTCAAGGGAGAGCAGGTCATCAGCTTTCACTTCACGGCTGAGTACATCGACTGGCGTGGCCTCGATACCATGCTGCTTGATTTCTATCTTGAACCGGAACTGCTCCATGACGTCATGCAGTTCCTGGTTGAAGCCTACAATTCCATGCTCGATGCCAAACTGGCACAGAGGCTGCTTTCATACAACAGCGACCAGAGTTATCACTCCTCCGGCGGCAATGGGTTTATCATCAATACTCTCAACTGGGCTGAGAATATTCAGGGGCCGTACCGGGAGTATGGGGCACAGGCACCACACCGGCAAGGAGACGGGATTGATCTGAAACGGATGTGGGGCAGCGCCGAATCGCAGGAGATGGCAGTTGTCGGTCCCGGGCAGCACCGTGAGTTCGTGATGCGCTATGAGGCCGAGGTGCTGAAACGGTTCGGGCTGACCGGATACGGTTGCTGTGAAGATCTCACCCGGAAAATCGAAGCAATCACAGAGCTCGTTCCGAACCTGCGCCGGATCTCCATATCTCCCTGGGCAGATGTCCAGGCCTGTGCCGAGCAGCTGCAGGGAGAATATATCTTCTCATGGAAGCCTAATCCGGCCCATTTTGTCGGTGATTTCAACGAAGAGGCTATCAGAGCCTATATCAGGAATACGCTTGCCATTACCCGCCGGGAGGGCAATGTGCTGGAAATAATCCTCAAGGACACGCATACCTGTGAGCACCATCCGGAGAGGTTTGACAACTGGATCCGGATTGTCCGGGAGGAGCTTGAGAGAAGCAGTTCTGCGTAACAGCTGCAGCTCCCGGCGCAGTCATGAACCAAAGGGTAACCAACACCCCTCAGGGGCGCTGCAAGCAATGGATGAATATGCTACACTGATGTAAACTTTCATTGATAAGGAGCCGGAGATGGGTACACGCTTGCTTGCTTTCAGCGCGACTCCCCGGGCGCGGGGGAATTCCAGAATGCTGCTTGATGCGTTCCTTGCCGGAGCCGGTGAAGCCGGCAACGAGCTGGAGATGGAGACTGTTGAGACTGAGAAGCTTGATCTGCTGCCCTGTCGGGGATGCTTGCGCTGCAATCTGCTGAAACGCTGCGTCATCCGCAAGGATTGCTGGCCTAAACTGAGCAGGAAGATTATTGCAGCCGACATTCTCCTCTTTGCCACCCCCATCTACTTCCACCACACGACAGCCTCCTGCAAGAAGCTCATCGACCGTTTCAGATCGTTTGTCCATGTGCAGATTACCGAATCCGGGCTTGTCCACACACCGCACACCCCCTGGAACAAGGACATTGTGCTGCTGGCTACGCTCGGCTCCTCCTCGGATGCCGATGCCCGGCCGCTGATTGACCTCTTCGCCTACATGCAGAAGATCATGGGCAGGGGAAACCGTCTCCACGTCATCTGCGGCACCCGTCTGGCGACTGCAGGGCAGATAGCCCTGGAGGAGCAGGAGCTGGAACGGCTCTATGAGCGACTTGAACTGCCCGTGTATCTGGCGAAGGGGGATGCTGCCAGGAACCGGGAACTTCTGCAGGAAGCTGCCTGCTTGGGACAGAGTCTCATTTCCCGTCAGCAGTTCATATGCTGATGTGACCTTGTTCCTTGCTGTTACAGGTGATAGAGCATACCAACAGTGCTGGTATGCTCATCGATTATGGCAGTTCTCTGCTATAAGCAATTCGTTGCCTTAAAGCAATGCGCAGATGAGTGACATTGCAAAAATGTGTGAATAGTGAAAGAATGCCGAAATAGTATTGATCAGAATAATAATCTCATATCTGCCTGCCATATGCTATTATCTGCAGGTAGAAGATTAAGAGCAGGTAGCCTGTTCTCAATGATTTCTGACCCGGAGGTTCCCAATGTCGTTCATAACAGAAAACTTCTTGCTGCACAACTCGTATGCACAAACACTCTATCATGAATATGCAGCTGCAGAACCTGTATTTGATTATCACTGTCACCTGCCTGTACAGGAGATTGCCGATGATATTGTCTTCAGGAACGCAACGCATCTGTGGCTGGGGAATGACCATTACAAATGGCGGCTGCTGCGGATAGCCGGAATCCCCGAGGAGGAAATTACTGGTATAGCTGCTGACTACCGCAAGTTCACCCGGTGGGCCTCCGTAGTGTCGAAAGCAATAGGCAATCCGCTTTACCACTGGACGCATCTAGAACTTGCCCGCTATTTTTCCATTGATCTCACACTCTCAGCAGATACCGCGGACAGGGTCTGGCATATGATGAATGAACAGATAGCGGACAGTTCGTTTTCTGCCAGAAATCTCATTCAGCGCAGTAATGTGTATGCTCTCTGTACTACTGATGATCCGGCAGATGATCTTGGGTATCATAACACATTGCGCAGGGATACCACTTTTTCTCCGATCATAGCACCGGCTTTCAGGCCCGATGCAGCAGTGAAAGTGGATAGCAACGAGTTTGGAGCATGGTTGGCAAGGCTTTCACAATCGGCAGGGTTGCCAATAGTTGATTTCAACTCGTACCTCCAGGCATTGAGCGAGAGAATGGATGCCTTCCATAACGCAGGTTGCAGAATAGCAGATTATTCGATGGAAAGCTGTACATTTTCTGAAAGCACGTTCGAAGAGGCCGAGAAGTGCTTTACAGCTGTTCTGGAAGATCAGCCACTCACAGCTGATCAGCTGCTGACCATTCGTTCCTTTATGCTGATCTGGCTTGGCAGAGAGTATGCTGAGCGGGGATGGACAATGCAGCTTCATATCGGGGCTTTACGGAGTGTCAATACAAGAGGCTTCGCGAGGTTGGGACCGGATGCAGGATTTGATGCAATTCAGGATGATACCCTGGCTGTTCCGCTGGCGAAAATTCTCAATGCCCTTGATGGGGATGACCGGCTGCCAAGAACCATTCTTTACGCGCTGAATCCAATGGATTATGAGGTACTGGCTGCTTTGGCAGGGAGTTTTCATGGAGACCGTATTTCCGGTAAGGTACAGCTGGGTTCGGGATGGTGGTTCAACGATCATTTTGAGGGAATGACCCGCCAGATGAAAACAGTTGCCAGCATGGGGATACTGAGCACCTTTATCGGTATGCTGACCGATTCCCGAAGCTTCATTTCCTACCCGCGGCATGAATACTTCAGGAGGATTCTCTGCCGGCTCATCGGAGCCTGGGTTGCGGCAGAAGAGCTTCCCTGGGATGAGAAACATCTGGGTACCATCGTCTCAGACATCTGCTTCAACAATGCGAAACAGTATTTCAGGTTGCCAGAATACGCATAGCAGTGGCTGGTTGGGAGATTGCGGAGAACGTACCAGGGGGATGAACAGGCAGGGCTGCTTAGCTGCAGTTTTTGTCTATGACCACTTGCGCAGGAAACTCATCTTCATGATTTCCGGATTGAAAGTTACCAGTGAATACCCTATGGGATGGTCCTTTATCGAATAGAAGGTCTCGTTAACGGCAATGACAGCCTGATCTTCGGTAAGGTTGAAGAGCTTCGCCTCAACCGGCGTAATGGTTCTGGGTACCAGACGCTCTATGGAGTTGGCAATCCGCTCCTTCCCATGCTGCCAGAGTAGTTCCATGATATTCATCTGGGAATCAAGCTGTTCGGGAACATCCTGCAGCAGCGCGGTTGGGATAAGGTTGCGGGTAAAGATGGCATTCTCTCCGTCGGCTGTGAAAATGAGGTCAAAACTGAGGATCTCATCCGTAATCCCGAAAGCTGCCTGCTCGTCTGTATCCGGCAAACGGCGGATTACCTGCTGCTGATGGCGTGTGACGACGTAGCCTGCATCGGCGAGTATGTCAGAATAATCGGGTAGCAGATCCATCCGCATCTTCAGATCAATTGTGCTCGGGTGAAAGTAGTTGCCGGAGCCGTGTACTTTGGAGACCACCCCCTCCATCTGCAGCATACGAAGGGCTTCACGGATGGTTCCGGTACTTACCCCGATACGACGGGACAACTCCTCCTCCGACGGCATTTTGTTGGTGCCTGCACTGACGGCAGCAGAGAACTCCTCCCCTGCAAGAATATCGAGTATTGCGCGACGGGCAGCCCCAAAACGGGCATAATTCTGAAGAACAAGCATGTTTTCACCTTCCTGGTACAGTAACAGACTGTCAAAGCAACCTGCTGATCAGTTTATTATACAGCAGTTCAGAAGATTGTGATACCAGTTTGCAGTCAATAACCTATAAACATTGAATGATTGTATGAATATAGTAAAAGTATATTGACTCCAGGAGTGGTTCATAGTAGGCTTTGGCTCTCCGGGGAGCAGAAGCTATGGTTGTCACGATCAAATACTACAATCTCATTGCCAAAAGAACCGGGTGTGGTGAAGACGTCCTGCAAGTGCCGGATGGCATGACAGTCAGGGAATTTACTGATCACCTTGGGGAGCGGTACGGGAGGGAATTCTACGAGTATATCATCACCCCGGAAGGAACTTTGCAACCCCATGTAGCCCTGTTCCGCAGCAGCATGCCTGGGATGCTGCAACCGGAGGAACTGCTCTCTGATGGTGATATCCTGCATCTGATGGTAAAACTTTCCGGGGGGTGATAGCAGCACACTGACAGATTACGCATATGCACATACAGATATCGGTCTGTTGACAGCGAGGGATTTCTGCTGTACTATATAAAGTCATATAATGACTTGATGAATTAATGTATTTAGGTTAATTCATTCAGCTGTGAAAGCCAGAGGACCATGCTATGCGTATGCAGATAATTCGAGTAGATTGCCGTTCACGTACATTGTGCAGGGAAGTGCTGCCTGAGGATCTCCTTACCATCGGAGGACGGGGGGTGATAGATCGGGTGCTGACGGAGGAAGTGCCACCACGGTGTGACCCGCTTGGCCCTGAGAATAAATTGATTGTCTGCTGCGGTCCCCTGGCAGGAGTGGGTGTCACGAGTGCCGGACGACTCTCAATCGGAGGGAAAAGTCCGTTGACCGGCGGTATCAAGGAGAGCAACAGCGGGGGAACTGCTGCAGATGCGCTTGCCAGGCTGGGTATCCGCTGTCTCATCCTGGAGGGGCAGCCGGAACAAAATACTGATCGGCAGTTCCCCGAAACATCAGAGAGCTGGTACCTGCTGAAAGTAGATGAGCGTGGAGTGGAATTTCTGGATGCCTCCAAATACATGGGACTCGGAAACTATGCCTGCCGTGAACGACTTGCTGCCGATTTCGGTAATGCCTACAGCACAATCACCATTGGACCTTCGGGCGAACGGCGCTATCTCAATTCCGGGTTGGCTGTCAATGATCGCTATGGGCGACCGGGAAGATTCTCAGCCAGAGGGGGGATGGGAGCTCTGATGGGGTCAAAGAAGATCAAGGCAATCCTCATCAGCAACGACGGGAATTTTCAGCCCCCAGGGATAACATCAGAGGAGTTCAGGGCTGCACGTCGACGATTCCATATGATTGTCAAGGGCAGTGAACGGATTAAGGTGCTGCGGGAATATGGTACGGCCTCAACGGTTCTGGATGCCCAGCGACTTGGGGCACTGCCGACCCGCAACTTCTCAGCCGGACAGTTTGCCGGTGCCGGAAATATCTCCGGAGAAGCTTTACACGACCTCATTGCAGCAAGAGGCGGTGAGGGAACCAACAGCGAATCCTGCATGGGGAACTGCATGATTCAATGTTCGAATTACTTTGCCGATTCCGAAGGCCGGAGTGTGGTTGGCCCCCTTGAATATGAAACACTCAGCCTGATGGGTTCAAACCTGGGCATCGATGATCTTGATGTGATTGCCCGGTTAAACTATATCTGCAATGATCTGGGACTGGATACCATTGAGACCGGTGGTGCCCTGGGAGTTATGGCTGCTGCCGGATTGCTGGAGTTCGGTGATGCACAGGGTTTTATTGCGGTGCTGGAGGATCTGCCCAAAGGCGGGCTTCTGGGACGTATGGTCGGGATGGGAACGGGAATTACCGCACGATTTCTCAACGTACGTCATGCTCCGGTCGTAAAGAACCAGTGCATGTCCGGGTATGATCCCCGGGGGGTCAAGGGAACCGGAGTGACGTATGCCACAACACCGATGGGGGCTGACCATACTGCCGGGCTTACTGTCTATATGCCCGTTGACCATCATGCCCCTGAAGGTCAGGTGGAACTGTCGAAGAAGATGCAGATCGGCCGTACCGCCTATGATGTCCTTGGACTCTGTACGTTTCTCATGGCTGCCACCGCACTGCATGGAGATGCGGTTGTGGGTTTGCTGAACGGGTTGTATGGTCTGGAGCTTGCTCCGGATTATCTCCGGCAACTGGGGGAAGAGACCATCGCGATGGAGAGAGCCTATAATAGTGCGGCAGGATTCACGGCAGAAGATGACCGTATCCCGGCCTATTTCCGGGAGGAGAAGCTGCCGCCGTTCGGTCTCCGGTGGGATGTCGAAGACAATGAAATTGATGCCATGTTTGGAGGTGCCTGATGGTACATGATTTACGCTCATACCTTGAAGTTCTGAAGGCGAACGGGGAACTTCTGGAAGTGAAAAAAGCAGTTAGCCTGGAACATGAGATCGGCTCGGTATTGGCTTCGCTGGAACGCAAGAGTGCTGAGGCAGCCTTGTTTACCAATGTGGTGGGGCATGATATCCCTGTTGCCGGCGGTCTCCTTTCCGATCATAGGAAAATTGCTCTGGCCCTGGGGTGCTCAATTGACCGGGTGAGCGATGTTGTGGCTGCAGCACTCGATGCAAGCGAATCAAGGGAACCGGTTGTGACTAATACTCCGGCATTCCGGGAGAATGTCATAACGGGAGCGGATGTCGACCTCTTCAAGCTGCCCATTCCCACCCATGCGCCGGGGGATGGAGGACCGTTTATCACCGCTGGGATTACCATTTCCCGGGCATACCATGGCGGTCGCCAGAACTGCTCCTATCAGCGTATGCATATCAAGGAGCGGGATATGACCGGTATCATGATCAACGAGTGGCGCCATCTGAAGGATTTCCTGGATGAGGCTGAGAGTGACGGGCAGAGCCTGCCCATCGCTGTGGCTGTAGGTGTTGACCCGGCCATCATGATTGCCGCCGGTATCCGTACGGACATTGATGAGATGGAACTGGCGTCCAGACTGCGTGGAGCACCAATTGAGCTGGCTCGCTGCGTTACTTCCGATCTGTTGGTCCCTGCCCATGCCGAATTTGTCATTGAAGGCGAGATAACAGCCGGAGTGCGGGAGGAAGAGGGTCCGTTGGCCGAGTTTACCGGACACTACGGACTTTTATGGAAAAGTCCGGTGTTCAGGATACAGGCCATCTGCCATCGGAACAATCCCATCTGGCAGACCCTGAACGGAGCTTCCCATGAGCACATAAATCTTGGCAATGTACTTTCCAGGGAACCTGCCCTGAAGAAGTATACCACCTATGTCTCAAAGGGTGTACGCAATGTGCATATTCCACCGTATGGTTCAGGCTTTCTGGCCTATATATCACTTGATAAGAAGAATGAGGGCGAAGCCAAGAATGTGGCGATGGCAGCCATGGTATCCCATGTAAATATAAAGACCGTAGTTGTGTTCGATACCGATGTAGATATTTTCAACCCAGCTGATGTATTGTGGGCACTTGCCAACCGGATTGATCCCCGCCAGGATGTGTTTGTTGTTCCAAACGCCCAGGGACACGAGCTTGATCCGGCTAGCGATGAGCACGGGGTGCAGAATAAGATGGGTATTGATGCCACGTTGTGGGCAGCAAAGCGGGATCTCAGGAAGGTGGTATATCCCCTGGTGGATCTGACACCATATCGGGAGTAGTGCCTCCTTTACTGGTAAGGAGCGGGTACAATGCACAGGTCAATAATTGTGGGAATCAGCGGCGCCTCCGGCAGTATATATGCTGTCCGTCTGCTGGAGATTCTGCAGCGCTACCGAGAAATTAAAACTCACCTGATCATCACTCAGTGGGGAGAGGCTACGCTGCTGCATGAGACGGAGTATTCTCTTGCCTATCTGCAGGGACTTGCTGCGCAGGTACACGATAATCTGAACCTGGCTGCTGCAGTATCGAGCGGTTCATTCCAGGCAGATGGCATGATTGTGATACCGGCCAGTATGAAAAGTGTTGCGGGGATTGCCTGTGGGTATGCCGATGACCTGCTGATCCGGGCTGCCGATGTGACTATCAAGGAGGGAAGGAAACTTGTGATCGTACCCAGGGAAACTCCGATGAGCGCTATCCATCTGGAGAACCTGCTCAAGCTGTCCCGTGCCGGGGCGGTGATCCTTCCGCCCCTGCCGGGTTTTTACCACCATCCGAAGACCATTCTGGACCTGATCGATCACACCATCGGGAAACTACTCGACCAGTTTGGCATTGACCACGATCTCTTTTCCAGATGGTCTTGATTTGCCTGTTCATCGGGAGAAGATATGGTCAAACAGCTCCCGGCACTCTGCCTCGCCGGCTGGACGCGGGTTGTTCCTTATAAGAAACATCTTCGCTGCATCGGCACCAAAAAGAGCGGTATCAACCCGTTCTGATCGCACCCGGGATATCTTCTCATCCAGCCCAAGCTCTGAGATGAGATTTCTTACTCCCTCGACGGCAGCTCGGGCCAGGGCGGCTTCAGTATTCCTATTCCCTGGCTTGGAGCCTGCAGTATGCCCAACCGTTGATCCGAAAAGCGGGGCCAGGAGTGCCAACTTCTCCGTTGCTGCCGGCAGGTTGAACTCCATGCCGAAGGGCAGGAGCATGGCATTGGCAAATCCGTGCGGCTGATGCAGGTATGCACATACCGGGCTGGATAGGGAGTGCACAATTCCCAGACCGGCCTGATCCATGGCAATCCCCGCCAGGGAGCTGGCCATGGCCATCGCTTCCCGGGCCTCAAGATCTTCTCCGTTCCTGTAGGCTGAGGGCAGGGATGAGACAATCATCCTGATCGCCTCAAGGGCCATGCTGTCGGTAACAGGATTGGCATTCAGGCCTATATAGGCTTCGATTGCGTGTGTCAGGGCATCGAGACCGGTTGCAGCTGTCAGGAACGGCGGCAGACCGGTCATGAGCAGCGGATCAACAACCGCAGCACGGGGAAACATGGCTGTTCCCACAATCCCCTTCTTGATATTCCGGCTGGTGATTACCGCTACTCCCGTAACTTCGCTGCCGGTGCCGGCAGTAGTTGGTACTGCAACCAGGGGAAGCGGATCGCAGGAAAACTGCCGTCCTTCCCACTGATACTCCTCCAGTGTTCCCTCGTTTGTGACGAGAGCTGCAGCTGCCTTGGCAGCATCTAGGGGGCTGCCCCCACCGAGAGCTAGAAGCTGATCTATGCCATGATTTCTGATAAAGCTGACCAGCTGCTCAACCGTTGCCTGATCGGGGTTCTCCCTGATATCGGTATAGGTATGGCTGCTGATACCGGCCTGGTCAAGAACTGTGCGGACCATGGAGAGCACCGGGGTTGCAGAGAGGCCCGCATCGGTAACGATCAGCAC
>CAZSBC010000097.1:0-13203 GCA_964605195.1 uncultured Spirochaetales bacterium
CTTCACGAACTCGCATGCAATCCCAAGCCCGATACCCTTCGTCCCGCCGGTTATCACCGCCACTTTATCTGCAAGTTTCATCTCACTATCCTCTTCTCTTCTCTATAGAAGGGCTGACGGCAAAGATACCGCAAGCCGTTCACTGTAGTCAGCCAGGTCCCGTATCAGCTCAGCAGGTACTGGTATCCCAAAGCTCTTTCGCTCCTGCTCTTTCCGGTACTCGATCTCCCCGGGAATCAGCTGCCTCATCCCGGAATCGACCATCTCAGTTCCGTGCACCATATCCGCCCACTCCCTCACTCGCTCCCGGTAGCTCTCCCTGGTAAGGAATACATCGGGATTGATCGCAATAAAGAGGTGTGAAGTCAGTGACGGTTCATCCGGATGCTTGTACATGCTCCTGATGCCCTGCAGGAAAGGTCCCCCGCTCAACACCCCGGTTACCAGGTCAATAAAGAGTGACAGGCCAAAGCCCTTGTGCGCCCCGACCGGCAGAAGGAAGCCGGCAAAGCCTGCAACAGGGTCATCGGTCTCTGCTCCATCTTTGGTAACTGCCCAGTCCTTCGGGATCTTCTCGCCCTTCTTGGCCGCCAGCAGGATTTTTCCACCGGCTACGGCCGAGAGCGAGATATCGAGCACGAAGGGGAACTCCTCCTCCAGGGGGGCTGCCATGGCTATCGGGTTATTCCCTGTGGAGGGTTTGGCATTGCCCTTCATCCCGATATTCGGGATGACATTGGTCGTCGATATCCCGATCATGCCGGCTTCCACGGCCTGACGGGCATAGAGGGCCGCGGCCCCGTAGTGGTTGCTGTTCCGTGCCAGCACCATACCGATCCCATAGGCCTTCGCCTTCCCGATTGCCAGCTCCATTCCTGCCCTGCCGACGATATACCCCATGCCGGCATCACCGTCGAGCAGCGCCATCGGCCCGGGAAGTCCCTGCGTCTGAGTGATCTCAGGGGCAGGGTTGATCACCCTCTTCATGACCCGCTCCAGGTAGATAGGCATACGAAGCACCCCATGGGAATCCACTCCCCAGAGATTTGTCCTGACCATGCAGGCGGCACTGAAGGCCGCATCATCGCCGCCCATCCCGGCAGCCGAAAAGAGCGCTGTCAGGTATGCCTCCAGCTCTTCCGGTTTAATATACTTATCATGTTCTGCCATAACGTTCTCCAGACCCCTCAAGGTCAATATTTTCCCGTTTTATAGTGTTATCCGGTAGATCGAGGATGAAGCCGTAACGTAGAGCTCGGTACAATCCTCATTGAAGACCAGGTTTGCAGCCACCTCAGGCATCCTCATCCTGCCTAGCTGCTCCCCCTCGGGACTCATCAGGTATATGCCACCCGGTCCGCTGCAGAAGATGTAACCGCTGGGATGGTACTTCATCCCATCCACACAGCCTGCTCCGTCCCCTGATACGCGTCCCCAGAGCTCCCTGTCCTGCAGCATACCCCGCTCATCGACAGCAAAGACCGAG
Organism: uncultured Spirochaetales bacterium; assembly: GCA_964605195.1. Lineage (GTDB taxonomy): Bacteria > Spirochaetota > Spirochaetia > JABMQR01 > JABMQR01 > CAZSBC01. The sequence goes on from CAZSBC010000097.1 coordinate 1,487, forward strand.
ATCGTCCCGTCAGCCGAATCGTTGACGAACAGCCGGCTCTCATCCCCCGAGAAGCAGAGCCCGTTGGGGAAGACAAACGTATCATCAAGGAGGTAGAGGCAGGCACTCCTGTCATCGTAGCGATAGATACCCTGAAAGGGCAGCTCCGGCGCCCTCGGAATCCCCACCCGCGGCTGCCTGCCCGGCAGCGGATCGGTAAAATAGAGTGAACCGTCTGACTTGGCGACTACATCATTGGGGCTGTTCAGCGCCTTCCCGTCATAGGAGTCCGCCAGGACCGTATAGCGCCCGGTTTTCAAGTCGGTCGCAGTGACCCGGCTTGTCCCATGCTCGCAGGTGATGAGGTTCCCGTATGGATCCAGGGCATTTCCGTTGGCCAGATAGCTGTTGGGCTTCATCAGGGTGATCCCATCAGCCTCACACCAGCTGTAGATCGCGTTGCCCGGAATGTCACTGAAGAGCAGTCGCTGCTCTTCAGCAATCCAGACCGGCCCCTCCACGAACCTGAACCCGGTTGCCAGCAGTTCCAGCTCGGGCTCCCTGCCTATCAGCGGCAGGGAGTCTGTGCCCAGGCAGTCAACAGTAACCGTTTCCTTCATCTGGTCCTCCCGGCGCATCTATTTCAGCCGGCCTTTTGCGTCATGATCCTTGTCATAGGTGATATCGGCTGTGGTGGTATACCCGACAGGGTTCCTGACCCCAAGCAGGTTGATCCCCACCGCATACTTGCCCTTGATCTCCTCAACAAGCCTGGTGTAGTAGGCGACAACGCCCTTGATCAGCTTCTCACCCTTCTCTCGGGTTGCCTTGGTCGGGTCCCCGATCACCCCGTTATCGAGATCATCCTTCTCCGGGAGGGCAAAGGTTCCCTCGAAGTGGTAGAGCATTCCAGGCAGGGCTTCTGCCCCGGGAGCTATCTTCCAGGAGGCCTCCAGCAGCCCCTGGCCGCCGCCCGCTTCGGCCAGCTCCATGTTGATCATCTCTGGGTAGAGGTAGAGTCCGACTGATGTCTCAGCTTCATCTGCATGCCACATGTAGTCTTCCAGTACGGTCTTGTTGTCCCGCAGGAAGTCATACCAGGTGGAGGAGATCGTGAAGAGTCCCTCTATCCCCAGCTTATGCACGGCAACGATCGTAGAGGAGACCTGCCCGTGGGCGGAGATGATGAGGAATTTGTTGTACCCGCACACCGCTGCTCCCCTGATGATATCAATCAGCAGGGCAATATGGGTCTCGAAGGTCAGCGGGATTGTTCCCGGCATCCCCCAGTGGTGGTGCGGGTGGGATCCGTACATGGGGCTTGGCAGGAGCATCGCCCCGGTAGCCTCCGCCACCCTCTCGGCGATGCCGATGGCGTTGTAGGTGTCCATGCCGCAGGGACAGTGGGCTCCATGCTGCTCTATGGCCCCGATGGGAAGTATGGCGATATCACACACCTCTTTTGCGTAGGCTTCGTTCACATGCGCGCTGTTCTCCTGAAACCATACCGAATCTCTCCTGTCCAGCTTGAATGTTGTCTGTTTTTTCATCTCTGTTCCTTTGTATCTGGTTTATTATGGTACACTCTCTGTTACCGTTTATCCCGTTACCCGTTTGCACGCCGCCGGGCCGCAATGAGACCCCGGGCCGTACTCCAGTTATTCTCGAAAGATTCCCTGAACAGCACCACCGGACCGAACTCCTCATACTCATGCGGCTGCAGGCCGTTTATCATCCAGCCCCTGGCAAAATCCCCAACCTTCTCCAGCAGCTCATCCAGCACGCTCTCTGATACCGGGGCATGGAACCGGTCGATTACCGGCCCGTCCTGCCCGATGAGCCTGTCGGCTGTCCCGTTCCAGTTGATCGTGATGCAGCAATCTGCCCCCACCATCTCGGTGAAGTGGTGCAGGCCCCTGGCCCCGCCGCCGATAAATCCCACGGCACTGCCGCGCTCCTTCGTCAGCCTGTGGACCTTCTTCGCAATCACCATGCCGGCCTGCCAGAGGGCATCTGCGCTGATATCGATATTGCGTTCCCGCACATAGTTCTGCAGGTACTCGTCATAGATCCCGGTAATGTGCGAGTAGTAGACTGCCGGCGGTGATGCCATGCCCTTCGTTACCCGGTCATAGACGTCGCAGACATCCATGGCCTGCCTGACTCCCATCACCTCGGTTGCATTGATCGGGACACCCTCGGCAATCAGGATCTCTATCGCCTGCAGTCCGTCCTCGGTCACCGGGACCTTCGCCATGATGTTCGGACCGGCCTCCCGGTTCATCCGGGCATTGCGAACGATGTTATCCACATCCTCCCTGAAAGGGTTTCCCTGCACGCTCACGTACCCGTATCTGCCGTTGCTCTGTTCATACAACGGCAGGAAGTGCTTTGCCACCTCTCCCACCAGCTGCTGCTGCAGAATCTCCTGCACCTGCTCATCATCCGGCTCTTCGGCAAGGATGACATCCAGCTTCCCGTACGCGTAACTCTGCTCCTGTTCATGCGTCAGCATCTTGCAGACATAGGAGGGGTTCTGCGTGCAGCCCACTGCCCCTGCTTCGATGGCAGTATCGGCCTCTTCACGGGTCACGTTATTGATCCAGAACCTTGTCGGTGTCTGCTCTGTCACACGGTAAAAATAACTCTTCTTCATTCTAATCTCCTCAAACTGCTTCTAGCCCATGGTACTATTTCAGTAGCTCGTTAACATCCAGCGGATAGGTGCCGTAGGTATTGATTGTATCGAACATGATCTTCAAATTCTCCGGCGGGATATCCCTGTTGATATTATGGCAGGTCGATATGATGTATCCCCCGCCGGTCCCCAGGTCCTTCATCCTTCTTGCCGTCTCCGCCTGCACCTCTTCCTGGGTCGCGTTGATCAGCACATTCTGGACATCCATCGCCCCGTGGAAGCAGATCTTCTCCCCGACGATCTCATTTAACTTAGCCGTATCCTTGAGCTCCTCCACCGAGGTCTGGACCGGATTGAGGATATCGACGCCCATCTCAATCATCTCCTCGATGATCGGCAGCACCGAGCCGTCGGTATGGAACATCACCTTGATGTGCGGGGCAAGGCTCTTGATATGCCGTATCAGCTCCGCCTCCCGCGGCTTGATGAACTCCCGCCACATATCGGGACTGATCAGCAGGGCATTCTGTGCCCCGAAGTCATCTGTCAGGTAGAGAATCTGGGCATACTCCCCGATTTCGTTGAGGTAGAGGGTATAGGCATCCTTGTAGAGTCCGAGCATGATATCGAGCAGGCGGTGCGTCAGTTCGGGATCCAGGATGAAATCCATGAAGAACTGGTCATATCCCCGTACTTCCAGGCAGTTCTGCAGTATGCCGCCCTTTATCCCGTCTGCTCCGATTATGTAGTCAGTGTTGTTGTACCAGTACTGTGCCTCTGCCTTAAGCCCTTCGACGATACCCGGATCGGCGGTATCGGGCCATGGATAGGCATTGATCTCCTCAAGGGTAAGATGCCTGCAGGGGGCATCTGCAATGGCATAGTAGTCCCCGGTATAGCTGAACTTCGTCCCCAGCCAGTTCCGGTAGCTATTCTCGTCCACTTCGGTTACCTGCACCCACTTCGGGGCAAGCCACCTGAAATCAACATTCCAGGCCTGCAGCAGGTCCTCATCCGATTTCACGCACTGGCTCATCTGGTCAAGGATCACCGGCTGCTCAACAGGGGGCAGTCCCATCACCTCCCGGATTGCCGGATAGGCACTCTTGTGGATTGAACCGACCTGCTTACCGTGGTCTATCAGGACATGACCGACCTCCTCATGGTTCATCAGCCTGGTAAACATCTCTCTCCTGTTCATACTTACTCCCGAATGCATATAGATCATGTGCTTTCGCAATCAAATTCTTAAAAAACCCACCTATTAATGATCTGCAACAGAAAGATTATTTCATTTATTGTGCATTTCCGCCATTTCCTTGAAAAATGGAATGCAAACACAACTTATGCTTGATCATCTAAAGTGAAACCAAACTCTTTTTTGGTTATATATCGTGAGAGAAACTTTACTTCTGGGCCATAGCATCCATCGAAGAATTGGAATCTTATGCTGCTGGTCGTTGGATGCTCAAACAACCAGTTAATCAATCCTTTTCGTCAAAATCTACGGACTCGGTCCTCTTTTTCCGTTTCCCCCTAAAGTTCCTTGAAAATATGGTCCACAGAATCAGCAACACAGTTATTGCCAGGATAACATTCCCGATACTGAAATGATTCATGGCCTGCACGAATGTTCCATAATATATGACAGTATTCCTGAAGTTGTACTCGATCATGTTGCCAAGAATGAATGCCAGGACAAACGGGGCAAGCGGATATTCATTCTTCTCGAGAATATATCCCAGAAGACCAAAAGCTATCGCTACATAGACATCAAAAAATCTTGTGCTTACCCCATACAGCCCAATCACACAGAGAACAAGAATGAAAGGATACAGGATGTGCCCGGGAATTTTCAGCACCTTAACAAATATTTTGCTCCCAAACAGGAGGATGACAAACATCGCTATATTGGCAATGAACACACCGGTGATAATCGCCCGTATAACCTCAGGTGTCTTATAGAACATAATGGGACCCATCGTAAGCCCGTGAAGCATGAACCCGCTCATAACGAGCGCTGTCACTGATTCCCCGGGAATACCGAGAGTGAGCATCGGGATCAAAGCCCCGCCGGTTACTGCATTATTCGCAGTTTCCACGGCGATAATACCTTCAATTGAACCGTTCCCAAACTCCTCGGGGTGCTTTGAAGCCTTCTTCGCCTGCATGTATGCAAGAACGCCGCCCACAGATCCGCCCATACCTGGCATGATCCCTATACCTGTTCCGATCAGTGCTGATCTGAGAAAGTTCATTTTATTATCCCAGATCTCCTTCAATGTTGGCAGGTAACCATCCTTTTTCGAGATCTTCATGTCCTCATCTTTCTGCTTGTTGGTCATGATATTCCCAACGATGTGGAAGATTTCAGAGAAAGCAAACAATCCGATGATTACCGAAAGGAACTGGAATCCTCCGTTGAGCTGATAATACCCGAACGTAAAACGATTCTTTCCATCCAGAGGGCTAGAACCGACAAAACAAAGCGTGAGTCCCAGTAAGCAGGATATTATACCTCTCAGGGGGTTACCTTTCAGCAGCATGGAAACGAGACTCAACGCAAAAACGGTCAGTGCAAAATATTCATATGGACCAAATTTAATCGACACTCTTGCCAGAGTGGGAGCAATGGTCATCAGGGCTATGGTACTGAAAATTCCTCCCACGAATGATGAGAAAATTGCGGTACCCAGCGCCTTGGCTGCACGCCCTTTTTTCGCTAAGGGATATCCGTCAAAGACTGTCGCAATTGATGCGCCGGTACCCGGAATCCTTAGCAGGATCGCTGATATAAGACCACCAGTAAGCCCTCCGATAAACGTTCCCAGAAGCAGTCCGATGGCTTCCACTTTTGCGAAGGCATAAGAGATGGGAATGATCAGAGCAACCGCAGTACCAGCTGTGAGTCCAGGAAGCGAGCCGAATATCAAACCGAAAAAGGTCCCCAAGAATATCAATAAGATGACCATCGGCTGAAACATACTTAAAATATCCATTGCTAATCCTTCTTAAATACTAAAATATAGTCACTGGAGGCAGAATCAAACCGAACGCCCGTGAAAAAAGCAGATAAATGCCAACCACCGCAGCAGATTGAATCACAATCCTTCTTGTCACAGCTAAAGCCCCGCCAAACGGTTTCCCCTGGAGGGACATGAACAGATGTGAGGCAATATTCACATAGACGATGGAACTGATAAGGAACCCAAACCATCTCAGGCTGACAACATATGCTATCAGCAGCAAAAGGTACGGTCCTCTTGTCCTGTTGAATAACTCCAAAAATACAAAGTGCTTTCTTTCACGCTTGCGCAGAATATTGATAATCAAGATCAGACTGACAACAATAATTATTAATGAGACTGCAGAGGGAAACAGCCCAGGCCCACCCGAAGTGTCAAACGAAAGCACTTCAAAGTTTATAGATGTAATATATATGTAGAGAGAGTAGCCAATAATTGCCAATAAAAAAATTACTTCACCCATTTTACACAACCTTTAAAACAGGGCTGGCCTGATTAAGCCAACCCTGATATTTGGTATTCATTCAATTAGAGTTTTTCAGCTATTTCTTCAAACTTTGCGAAATCTTCTGCAAGATATGCACGATATTCATCCGGGCCAAGGAACGTGGCAGTAATTGACATATTTGTATACTCTTCTACAAACGCAGGATCACTTGCAACCTTTTCTATCGCTGCACTCAGTACATCAAGCGCCTCTGCAGGAATACCTTTAGGTGCCCAGAAACCGGTATGCTGGAGCAGGCCCATGTCATATCCCATTTCTTTAGCAGTCGGGATATCTGGGGTAAACTTGCTCCTTACATCACCGAATGTTGTGGTAACCAGAAACTGTCCGGATTCAACAAACTGGGCTGCAGCACCAAATGGTGCAAAAAATGCATCTACTCGGCCTGAAAGCAGCTCAGGTTCTTTCGGCTTAGGACCTCCGACCTCAACAACCTGCAAATCTATACCTGCATTGTTCTCCACGAGCAGGGCAGCAAAATGAGCTACGGTTCCGAGTCCAGCACCAAACTTGAACTTACCTGGATTTGCTCTTGCATAGTCAACTATATCATCGAGGGTCTTGAACTGTGACTCTGAATTTGTATAGATAGCCATGTCCATACTGGCAAAGAGAGCCACATTGGTGAAATCCTCGTAGGTAAAATCAGCATTTCCAAGCAGGTAGGGAATAGGGAAACCCGCATAGGATACCAGGAGCTTGTACCCGTCAGCCTGGGAGTTAAGCACTTCATTTGCTCCAACAGTGCCGGCTGCACCGGTAACATTGACCACATTGATTCGTACTCCAAGCTCTTTCTCAAGGTACTTGGCCATAATCCGTGCCGAAGTGTCAGTTGTTCCACCGGCCCCGAACGGACATACCAGGGTAATATCCTTTTCAGGATATGACACAGCTGTCCCATCTTCTCCCGCCTGGGCAAACAAACCTGCACAAAGGCTTAAAATCAAACTGATGGTCAAAATCACTTTAAAAAATTTTCTCATTCCGATTCCTCCGTTTTTTATTTACGCATTACTCACTTATACACATGATAAGAATAGGTAAACTCTATTGTCTCATCATCCCCGACACCCTCTTTCAGAGCAAACAACTCTCTCTTTAACTGCTCTCGTAATTCCCTATATTCCTCCTTGTAGTATAAATTATCCATTTCATATTCATCAGCTTCCATGTCATACATTTCCCAGGAAGGTTCCGGGAAAATTCCATAGTCTCCTGATTTCGCGAAGAACTTGATGATCTTATGCTTCTCGGTTCTCATACCTATATGCTGAAGGACATTTGCTGTATCCGGATGCTGATAGTATCGATAATACATCCTGTCCCTCCAGTCCGGTACCTCATTACCAACCATCAGATCCTTCATGCTTCTGCCTGCAACCTCATCAGGCACGTCGATACCTGCAAAATCCAAGAAGGTCGGGGCAAAATCAATGTTCTGAGTTATCTTGCTGCAGGCTGAACCGGGAGTAATAGCCCGAGGATACCGCACAATAAACGGCATGCGCAGCGGTTCATCATACATGAATCGTTTATCGAACCACCCATGCTCACCCAGGAAAAAACCCTGATCAGATGTATAGACTACAATGGTATCATCTGCTATTTTCTCATCATCCAGATAGTCGAGGATTCTACCAATATTATCATCCACAGAAGCAACCACTGACAGATAGCGTTTGATAAAGTGCTGATACTTCCATCTCTTCATCTCATCAGGTGGCATATCCTCTGGAGGAGACCCACCACAATCCGCTTCTCCCAACCATTCAATCTTGTTTGCATTCATCTTTGCAGCCGCGGATTTACCGGCGTAATCATCAAAAAAGTTTTCAGGGTAGGGAATTTCAACATCTTCATACATCCGGGCATGTTGTTCATCCGGAACCCAGGGTCGGTGAGGAGCCTTATGGTGACACATAAGCAGAAATGGTTTCTCTCTGTCCCTACTATCCAGCCATTCAAGAGAGATATCGGTTATGACATCTGTCACATACCCTTCTTCCCTGCGCTTTGTGCCATCCATGTGAATCATAGTCGAATTATAGTAATCTCCCTGATCTTCAAGCACATCCCAGAAATCAAACCCGGACGGATCAGATTCTCCGCCATGCCCGAGGTGCCATTTACCAACAATAGCCGTTTGATAACCTTTGGCCCTAAGTAGCCTTGGAAATACAAACTGTCTGCAGTCAAATCGATCAGAAAGCGTTTTCACCCCATTACTATGACTATACTTTCCACTGAGTATTGTTGCCCTGCTTGGCGCGCAAAGAGCATTCGTGCAGAAACAGCGATCAAATCGCATTCCCTCATTAGCTATCCTGTCCATATTGGGAGTCTTATTGATTGCTGAACCATAACAGCTCATAGCCTGGGTAGTGTGATCATCTGTCATAATAAAAATAATGTTTGGTCTCTTCATCCCGGCTCCTCAAAAAAACGTACGTCAATTGACACATTGCAATTTGCATATTATACTCACATATAGTAGTTGTCAAGGATTTTTTGTGATAATAATTATGTATCCGGAAATCAAGAGAGATAGAAAATGACTGTCAAGAGAAATATTAAATCACCGTTGATCAATCAGATAAAACGAGAGATTCAGCATAGGATAGAGGAAAAGGTCTATCGACCCGAAGAAAAACTTCCCTCAATACGAACTTTTGCACAGGAATTCAAGACGAGTCATGAAACAATAAACATTGCCTTGAATTTACTGCAGCAGGAGGGGTTGATTGATAAAATTCCCAGTCGTGGTTCATATGTCAAGGACTCGAGCAGTACATTGGATATCTCAAGAGACAAGAACGGTCTAATTGGACTGATCATCAATAAAAGCGGTACCGTAAACATTGATCAAATGTGGCCACTATATGAACAACTTATTGAATCAATTGATACTGAAATAAAGAAGAATGCAAAAATATTGACATACAATCTGCTATGAGACTCCTCATGACCAAAGAACTCTTCAGAATGTATTGAACCTACTGGATGGTATCATCGTTGTAGGTCTTGCTGATAATAACCTGTTACGATTCCTGAGGAATAAAAAGATCCCAATCATCATTATGCTGCCGCATGTCAAAGTGAATAAGATGGATGTCATAGATACAAATGTCTATGAAAATTTTTATGAAACTGCAGGGCATCTCCTGGATATAGGGTATAACGGGGTTGTCTATATTGATGGCCCGCAGAAGTATTATCGCCAGAAAGAAAGAATCAGAGGGATACAGTCAGCGTATGATGAGCATGGACTTGAGTGGAAAGAGGAATACCAGATTTTTGCCGAAACGTGGGGTATTGAACCCATTAAGCAAGCAGTTCTAGAATGGATGAAAGAGAATCACAAACCAAATGCTTTTCTATGTGCCAATGACAACCATGCCATCGGCGCATTGCAGGCGGTTCAGGCATTAGGTTTCAATGTTCCGAAAGATTATGGCATAGTCGGTAACAGAAACTCCAACCTGAGCATCACAACGGAACCGACTTTATGCAGTATCGACTGTCATTATCCACAATTGGCAGAAATTGCAGTGGAGCATCTACTGAAAATGATTGAAGACAATAGAGACTCTCCTATATCAATAAGCCTGAACGGTACACTGGTAATCAGAAACTCTATCATCGTAAATTCCTGAATACATTATAAATAATTGAATTTGATTCTTGATATGTATGTTATAAGTGTTCAGCACTTCGATCATCCGGTTGCAGCGAGATAGACCTTTAATCTGGGGAGACACATGGAGTACAGAAAGCTGGGAAAGACTGACCTTGCAGTCTCAGTTGTAGGACTTGGTTGCAACAACTTCGGCAGGCGCATAAAATATAATGAAGCTAAGCAGGTCATCTGCTCAGCTCTTGATAATGGGATCAACTTTTTCGATACTGCCGATATCTACGATGATGGTAATTCAGAAGCAATGTTGGGAAAGGCACTTGCAGGACGGCGCAATCAAGCAATTATTGCCACGAAAGTTGGCAAGGTTTCGATCGATGACTTGGTTACTGCAAACTCCTCCCGCAAACATATTATAGAGCGAGTTGAACGGAGCTTGACACTCTTACAGACAGACTACATAGATCTCTATCAGATTCATACACCAGATATGAACACCCCCATTGAAGATACTCTTCAGACCCTGGAAGATCTCATAAGGCTGGGCAAAGTTCGTCATATTGGCAATTCCAATTTTTCTGGACGGCAGATTGTCACAGCGGATCAAATTGCCAAATCAAATGATTTCACTCCCTTCTGTACTGGGCAGTCTCAGTATAATCTTATTGAACGGGATTGTGAAAACGATATTATTCCAGCCATTATTGCCCAGGGGATGTCCCTGCTGCCATACCTGCCACTGGCAAACGGTATGCTGACAGGCAAGTATATCCGAGGCTGCACTGTACCAAAGGACAGTCGGGCCAAAGCCTGGGAACGTGAAGATATCATGCTTACCGAAGCTAATTTCGATGCCATCGAAGCACTCACAGCCTGGGCTGCGGAACGGGGGCACTCCCTGCTTGAACTGGCATTCTCCTGGCTGGCATCCCAGCATTTTATCGGCAGCATCATCGCAGGGGCAACAAAACCAGAGCAAGTGAAAACAAATGCCAAGGCAGCAAACTGGAAACTGACACCTGATGAGATTGAAGAAGTTCGTAACCTGATTTGATGGGATACTTGTCAAGCTCAGTCGTAAACGTCAATTCATCAAAGCATAATTGAGATGCACTTATGATGCAGGCTCCAATCCTGATAATTCTCTCACTTATAACCGGTTACCATCTTTAAAGCATCTGAGATATCAGGGAGATGGGTACTTGGTGCCTGATACCAGGGGTGCTATAATACAGCCTATGCTGGACAAAAGCCTGCCGTTTTATGACATCCTTATGAACCGTGCCGCCGGCACCCCTCTCCCTGAACCACGCACCCCGGAAGGCATCACCCTCCGGTACTACCGCGACGGCGATGAACACCACTGGGCAGCCACTGAAACGGCAGCCGGAGAATTCCCGGACGAGGAGCAGGCTCTCGCCCGCTTCACCCGCGATTTCGGTTCATGGAAAGCGGACCTGTACGAACGCTCCCTCTTTGCCCTGAACGAGGACAGCATGCCTGTCGGCAACATTGCCGTCTGGTGGCCCCGTCCCGATATCCGGAAGTATCCGTGGATTCACTGGGTTGCCGTGCGTCCAGAATACCAGGGCCGCGGTATCGGCTCATTTCTGGTGGCAAGCGGACTTCAGCGTGCTGTGGAACTGGAAGGGGATGTGGACATCGGCCTGAAAACCCAGACCTGGAGCTGGCCAGCTGTGAAGATATATCTTCGGGCAGGGTTCCGCCTCACCGAGGAGCCGGATTACGGCGGGTTTGCCAACACCGGCTTTGCCGAAGCACGCCGTGTGCTGAAAGATCTCGTTCCCGACCTGTAATCATATGGTGTCAGGCTCCAAACCTGCACCTGTCGGGGATATCTGGGAGATTGGTAATTGGGTCGAGTAGAAGTGCGTCTCTCACACCTTAGGAATAGGTTTGTTTTCTCTG
>CAZSBC010000098.1:0-13075 GCA_964605195.1 uncultured Spirochaetales bacterium
CGAGTGCCAGAGGGACTTTAACCCTCCTGATTAATGCGCTGCCCAGCGCACACTATGGGCCCCTCGGACTCCCTTCCGGCTCCCTGAAACTTCGGTCTCTCCCTTATATTCAGGGTCTTTTGTCCGACGTAGACGTGCCGGGGAGGGTCTCCCGTGTTCCATACAATTCCTTTATAACGTGCCGCCGCTACTACCCCGAAGAGGTCCAGTTACCGCTCCGAAATCCCAGTATCTGTCTGTTGCCTTCGCCGTGGCATGAGCGGCTCGGCCCTCTTGTGCTCCTTTCGGATGATACTTTGACGAGGCTTGCTCAGCGTTCACTCGCGTTGCGGCCCGCTATATTGCTCCCTCCTGATGAGGCTCTTGTCAGTCCGCTCAGCTATTTGGATTTCTCCGCATAACCGGACTCAGCTACCAGGCGCTTCGGCGCTTACCCGGACGGGACTCTCACCCGCTGGAATTGCACAGCTTTCACGGCGCACCATGATGCCAGTATAGCATACTTTTTGCAGGCCTGTGAGGTACTAAACATTCGTTCCCGGATGGAGTATGCTGTAAGACATGCATTGCACCTTTGCCACAATCCATATCCGCCCCTCTACCCGTTCCGTTCCCCTTGCCAGTGCTTCGCTGGCAGCTGCGCTGCGGGCCGATTCCGGCGATGATGTTTCCGTATCGGTTGCTGATCTCTATCTTGAGCAACCAGTAGCAGAGCAGCTGGCGGCGGTGCTTTCCGATGCTCCGGATCTCCTCGGACTCTCGATATATCTCTGGAACAGAAGGGAATCGCTTGCCCTGGCCGAAATGGTACACAGCAGCAGACCGGAAACAGTCATCGTTGTCGGAGGACCCGAGGTGTCGGCTGATCCCGGGTCCTTTGCGGAGGCCGGTTTCATAGACCACATTGTCACCGGTGAGGGCGAGCGGGCAATCTGCTCCCTGGTCGGCAGAATCATTGAGCCGAATGCCCAGCATCCCGGACGCGTCATCCATGCCGAGCTCCCCGATCTCAAGGGGCTGCCCTCCCCCTATCTCACCGGTATCCTTGATCCCGGTCAGTACGAGGGCATCATCTGGGAGCTCTCCCGGGGCTGTCCCTTCAACTGCGCCTTCTGCTATGAGGCAAGGGGAGAGAGCCGAATCAGGCGCTATGAAGAGGGCCGCATCCGGGCGGAGCTGGAGCTGTTCAGGGAAAGCGGGACCGGGGAGCTCTTCATTCTTGACCCAACCTTCAACTACCACCGCAGGCAGGCTGTCGCCCTGCTTGACCTCTTTATTGAGACGGCACCCGACATCCACTACTCCATGGAGATCCGGGCTGAGTATATCGACGATGAGCTGGCAGACCGCTTTGCAAAACTGAACTGCACACTGCAGATCGGGCTGCAGAGCATCCATCCTGAGGTGCTGCGCAGGATCAACCGCACCTATGACGCCGAGCAGTTCCGAGACAATGTCTACCGGCTGCACAGCAGGGGGGTTGTCTACGGATTCGACCTGATCTACGGCCTGCCGGGAGACTCCCTGGAAGGGTTCCTCGAGAGTCTTGATGCCGCCCTGCTGCTGGTCCCGAACCATGTCGATATCTTTCCCCTGGCCCTGCTGCTGGGGACTGAGCTCTCAGAGCGTGCCGCAGAGTACGGTCTGAACTGTGACCGGGACAACGACTGGATCGTCACCGGGACGCCGGAGTTCCCGCCGGAGGATCTTGTGGAGGCAGAGCGCATCGCTGCTGTGGCCGACCGCTTCTACAACCAGGGCAAGGCAGTCTCCTGGTTCGACATCCTGCTGGAATCACTGCATCTCCCTCCCTCCGAATTCTTCCAGCTGGCACTGTCAGTATCAGCAGAAGCTGCCAATCCCCTTTTGTATCAGCTGCAGGTCATTACTACCGTCTGCAGAAATCAGCACACGGAAGAGATTATCCCAGTTGCTGTCAGTCTTGCCCGCTACTTCTGGATTGTCAACAACCTCGATACGGGTGAGCACTGCAGAACCAACGAGCTGGCGGTAGGGGAGATTGTGCTGCTCAATCCCACCGTCGTTGCAGAGCATTTCGCTATCGACCCGCTGCAGCTCATCTCGCTCTGCGAAGAAGGGGTCATGCACCTGCAGGATATGCATGCTGTGGTGGAACCGGAAGAGGTTAACCTGGCCTGTTTCACCTATGCCGGTGAGTTCTCATGTCTCTACCTCAGCGATGCCGGCATGGATTTCATCTCTGCCGTACAGTGTGACGATGCAGCAAAGGCAGCCGTCTTCCTGCATAACCCCGATAACCGCAGGGAGATAGCCCTGATGGCCGAAGCGGGGTTGCTGCTCTGAGTACCAGCCCACGGCATTGACAGATCGGGTTGCAATGGTGAAAATAGTGTGATCTTTTTTACAGTGGAGTGAAGCATGAAAATTCTTGTGTTCTTCGGGTCGGCACGCCGCAAGGGTGAAACGAGAGCCATGGTAGATGCCTTCAGCGCAGCTGTCGGTGACGCTGCCGAGATTGAGATCATCGACAGCTACCGTACTGACGTACGGCCCTGTATAGACTGCCGCTACTGCTGGACGCACCGGGCCTGTGCCATCAAGGACAGCATGCAGGCGATATACGAAAAGATCGATGCTGCCGACGGCTACGTCATCGCCTCCCCGCTCTACTTTCACTCCGTTCCCGGAAAGCTCAAGGTGCTCTTTGACCGGCTCCAGGTATACTGGGCAGGGGTGCTGCGTGGGGACAAGCCCGCTGAGAAGACGAAGCGTGGGGCTATGCTGCTTACCGGCGGTTCAGTGAGCTTCAAGGACCAGTTTCTCGGGGCCGAGATCGTCGGGAACGGGGTTATCAGTGACCTCTCCGCAGTTCCTGTCGGTACGGTACGGTTTACCGATACCGACCACCGGAAGGTTGTCGAGAATGAGACGGTTCAGCGTGAGATACAATCCCTCGCAGCAAGCATGCTCGGTCAGTCCTGAGTACCGGCTGCCGCCCTCTCAAGCCGGTCGTTGACCGCCGCCCCGATGCCGCTGTCGGGAAACCGTTCGGCCACGATGAGCCTGAAGTCCATCCGGTCAACCAGCCGCAGGGTCTGGTAGAGCATCGCTGCCGCCCCCGCCATTGTTCCGCCATGTCCCAGGATAAAGATTGAGCCGGCAAAGTGCCGGGTAGTGGGTCCCCGCAGGATAATCGCCGCCTCAGGGTCATCGGCATAGGTAGCCGCGTCATCGACGAGCACCATCGGGGTTGCCGGGGCATAGTGGGCCGGAAGCATGCCCGGGCTGGCCATCCGCTCTCCTACCGCAGGACGTTCGCTCCAGCTTTTCACAGCAACTTCACCGATAACTGCTTCAAGCTCTTCCCTGGTCACCCCGCCTGGCCGCAGAATGACGGGAATCTCCTCCACAAGGGAGAGTACCGTTGACTCCACACCGACCCGGCTGGCCCCGCCATCAATCAAAACGGCGTAGCGGCCCTCAAGCTGCTCGGTTACATGCGCGGCGGTCGTGGGACTGGTCTTCCCGAAGAGGTTGGCACTCGGGGCTGCCACAGGCCGCTGAGCCTGTCGGATCAAAGCAAGAGCCACCGGGTGGGCGGGCATCCTCACCGCCACGGTAGCTCCCCCGGCAGTTATGATATCGGGGACTGCCGGAGACTTGGGGAGGACCAGTGTCAGCGGACCTGGCCAGAAGCGATCAATGAGCAGGCTTGCCTTCTCGGGGAGATGGGTTACCAGCGGGATAATATCCCCTTTCTCGGCAATATGGACAATGAGGGGATCCTCCAGGGGGCGCTGCTTGGCAATGAATATCCTGGCAGCCGCATCGGCATTGAGGGCATCCGTCCCGAGCCCGTAGACAGTCTCTGTGGGAAAGGCGACCAGCTCCCCATTCCTGATGGCTGCTGCTCCTGCCGCTGTCATCTCAGAGAGGCTGGTACCGGGAGCGGAGTGCTGCAGCAGCCATTCGGCGCCCTCGCCGAGCGTGTGGAATACCGGGATATCATAGGGAACCTCACTGAGGTGCTTCAGCCCATGACCGGTCAGCAGGTAGAGCCCCTGCACGCCAAGCTCCTTCCCGGTCAACACATCGTGGGGATGATCCCCCATGATTAAGGAGGCGGCAGGCTCAATACCGTACTCCCCGGCAGCCCTCTCGATAAAGAACGGATTGGGCTTGATGCAGCTGCACTGCTCAGAGCGCATATGGTAGCAGGTATACCACTCCACTATCGCTATGCCCTCATCGGCAAGGATCCGATCCAGGGCACGGTTGATGGCATCCACCTCTTTTCTCTGCATCCCCGCCTGCACGGCAGTGCCCTGATTGGTGATGACGAAGAGGAGAAAGCGCTCCTGAAGCTTTTTCAGGGCAGCAATGGCATCGGGGAAGAGCGCTATCTGCCCAGCCTCTCTCAGTGTCCCGACATCCTCAATGATGGTGCCGTCACGATCGAGAAAGATTGCCGGCTTCCCCTGCGTCTGCAGTCTCTTCTGGTCTGTGCCTGCCATTGCCTCGTTTCCCCCTGTACTGCCTGATAGTAGTATGACAGCGCTGCACGGGTCAATAGATCAGGCTGCAAGTCCAACGGCATAGCCGGGAGAGCTTCCCGGGACTGAGCAGCCCCCGTCCCGGGGGCAGTTCGCATTATTTCTCAATCGTAAACTCAAACCCCGTATACTGCTCCCTGCGGTAGTTGAAGTTGTTCTGCACGGACTGCCCGTCGTAGTAGACAAAACCGATTCTGAAACGCTGCCCGCGCTTGCCCGAAGGAAGTATGTAGCCGGCCTCAAAGGAGTAGTTGGGCGCATAGGCATTCTGCTGCCAGTGGCTTATGTTAAGCGCTCCGTAGAAACTTCCCGAGTTTCCCCAGGGGATCGGCAGCTCAACTTCAGCCCCGTACTGGTACCAGATGTAGGCATGGTCGGAGGATTTCAGGAGACGTTCTCCCAGCAGATCCTCCCCGAAGGCATAGAAGCTGAAGTCCCCGTAGAGCCGCAGCACCCTGTCCCAGGGATAGCCTGAACCATCGAGCAGGAAGAGCGGTTCAACGGCAGCCGAGATGAGGTAGTCATCACGGACGAAGCTGGCCATGGTCATCATAATCCCATTATTGTAATCGATGGTTGATGAACCATCCTGATAGCGGTCCAGCTCATCACCGGCATGGGTGCAGATATGGTGCCGGGAGAAGCGCAGCGCAAGCCAGTCGGTCGGACGGACTGCCAGGGCGAAGTAGAAGATGCCATCCACCGAGAGTACATCAAACCCGCCTGCCTCCATGAATATCGGGAGGGACATCCCCCAGTCCATCTCAAACCCGAGGTTGAGCTGATCTGAGGGGGCAACCCTGAGAAAGGAGTATCGGGTTCCGGCCGTAATGTCTATGCGGTCATTCACCCCGTACTGATTGGGAGTGACTTCATCTATCGAGAGCATCCGGTAGGCCGCCTCAAAGTGGATTGCCAGCGGATCGGCAAGATAGGATGGATAGAGATAGTCATCGGGGAAGCCGATTACCGACCAGCCGGTATCCCCGAGCTCAAATCCGGAGGCATTCATCGGCTCTCCGGCATATACAGCAGCTGTCAAAGCAATACACAGGAGGGTAACTGCAAGTCGTTTCATCTTGCACCTCCTGCAGTTGCCGTCCAGACATCATTCTGCGGCCCGTCATCGCTGAAGCCTCCGAGCACCCATAACTTACTGTCAAAGACGACTGTCTCATAGCCGTAACGCGGTCCGAAGCCGCTGCCTTCGGAGTCCACTGTCCAGCTGTTCGTGCCGATGTCATAGACATGGGTGGCATATTTCGTCGGGTTATTCGAGAAACGCAGGCTGGCGTTGCTCAACCCCGGAAGCAGCCAGATGGCACCATTGAAGAAAGCCATTTCATGGTACATTCGTTTGTTTGAACCGGACCCAGGTTCAGCTTTTGAGCTCCAGCTGTCAGTAGCGGTATCAAGCTTCCATATTCTTCCCCAGCTGCCGCCTACGGCAGGATCCTCCCGGCCGTCATCGGCAGACTGCGGATCGGGATACTGCCCTCCCTGGATGTAGACATTGCCGGCATCATCGGCAGTGGCGGCCAGGCCACCGCGCTTCCCGTAGACGGCACCGGCGGTTATCCGGGTCCAGCCGGTTAGGTCGGTATTGGTGGATTTCCAGACATCATCGAGGAATTCGACCCCGTTATACCGGCCGCCGATAATGTAGACTGTATCATTCAGTGTGACCACCCCGAAGTTGTTACGGGTTCTCCAGGGAGCGCTCGGCAGCACCTCTGTCCAGGTCTCACCGTCACTGCTCTTCCAGATATCGTTGCGGTAGCCCTGCTCCCCGGTCTCCTGGTCCTTCACGAAGCCGCCGAATACATAAAGGTAGTCTCCGACTGCAGCGACGCCGTGTCCCCGTCTCCCCTTCCAGGGAGCATCATCGGTAACCAGCGTCCAGCTGACCCCGTCCTCCGAGCTCCAGACATCCTCAAGGTAGCTGTCACTGTCGCCGCGCTGCGTCGGGTCATAGCCGCCGAGAACCCAGATGTTATCCTTGAATACCACCGCCGCATGGTCCCATCGGTTTGACCAGGGGGCATCGGCAACTTCCCTGTTCCAGGAAAGCTCCCCGTCATAGGCAGCCGGGCCGTTCTCCCCGTAGGGAAGGAAAAAGCCTTCACAGCCAGTCACCAGCAGTGCCAGAACTGCAATACAAAGCATCATAGATAGTTTAGTACTCCGCATCATAACTCCTGTTCAGAAAGGTTGTCTCATTACCCATTTCAGTGTGATTGCAGGCATGTCATTGATTCTGCGACAGCCGTAATGTAATTCCAGCTATTCACATGTATCAGCACAAAACTGCCACATAGCATACTATAGCATGGAATAGGAGTGTTTTGGGCAGAAATGCTTACTTTTCCATTAAGGTAAGGTAGATCCTAACGTAAGCACCTTCCTGAGGAGCTAAGCCGCCGGCTGCCGGGCAGGGCACCCGATCATTCTCTCGGAAAAGCGCACATAGAGGGATGCACTCTGCACCTGCACGGCAAAGGCCACGGCCAGGATCAGGGCGGCGCTGCTTCCCAGCTCGGGGAAGGCCGTCACGGCAATTGCCAGGGCGATGGAGAGGTTCCTGATTACCGTGGAGAATACCAGGGTCGGACCGTCACCAGCTCCGGAACGACTGCATGTGATACGGGCGATCATGGTGGTCAGGGTAAAGCCGGTCAGGTAGAAGAGCAGCACGGGTATGATGGCTATGATGATCAGCGACGGATTGCGTACCAGCATTTCTGCCTTCATGGCAATGGCAGCGAAGACGATCAGCAGCACCCCAAGGCTCGAGAGGGTGGGAATGCGCTGCTTCCAGTACCCGGCAAACCGCTCTTTCCCCTGCAGGCGGATCAATAGCAGCCTGATGAGGTTCCCCGCGACCATGGGGATGAAGACGACCAGGAGGATCTGTCGGAAGATGGTACCGGAAGGGATCAGCAAGCTCTCCCCCATCATCAGGGAGAGGTAGAGCGGAGCGAGCAGTGCCCCGATGATCAGCCCGAGGACCGTAAGGCTCACCGCCGCCTTGATATTCCCCCGGGCGAAGCCGGTCCATGAGATGGTCATGCCGCTTGTGGGAATGAGCCCGAGCATGAAGATCCCCAGCATGAAGCCCGGCTCTTCACTGAAGAAGAGGCGTCCAATGCCGAAGACGAGCAGCGGAAAGAGAAAGAAGTTGATCAGGATGTTCACTGAGAGCAGCCGCAGCGACACACCGTTGGTGAAGAGCTGGCGCATGGGAAACATGATCATCATCGGCAGGACCATGAAAATGGTCAGCGGAAGGATGACCTCCTTCAGCCAGGCAACCGATTCAGCCGTTACCCCGAACAGGACGCCGGCAGCCATGGCTGCCGGCAGCAGAAACGCAAGATGCCCCTTTATCCACTGCAGTGCACTCCACATTGATATTCCCCTTTAAGCTTGGTTTTTCTGTTCTATATACATTACTATTTTTGTAATGTATATAGAGAGTGTAAAAAAGTAAAGAGGATCTGCATAGTTACTTATGGTCGGGAATGCTGAATTGCCGGCTGTCAAACCGGTCCCCACCCAGCCAGAGATCAATCTTGATGCCGCTGTCCGTACGCTCAACATCGGCGTGCTTCACCTGCCAGCCGAGCAGGTCAAGCTGAGAGGAGCCGAGCAGGCTGTGACCCGTCATAGCACCGTAATAACCGGCAAGCTCAGGACGTTTGCGGCTGTTGAGGGTCTTTTGCAGCCTAGCTATCTCCTCATCGGAGTGCTCGTTGTCATCGAGGATGGCAAGGTGCATGCCATCTTCCTCCTGATGCATGGAGATTACCATCCGCATGGGATCCTCGCTTAAGATATAACTCGAGATTTCGGTTATCAGGTTCACAATAAGATCTTTACGTTTCATATGCCCACATCCTCTCAGAAATCCTTACGGTTTGCCTTCCGCCACTGGATGAAAGCCACCAGCAGAGCAGCAGTGAGCCCTCCGGCAAATCCGTTATTGTAGAGATTTATACCACCCTGCCAGGCACCGGTCTGCATCACCATGACGATATGAATGACTCCGGCAACCAGGCCCGGGATAATGCCGAACTGACCGGCAACCGGAGCAAGGGTGGTACCGAAAAGTGCAGCCAGTACCGGTCCCGGAGAAGAGAGTTCCCAGCCGAAGAGCACTGTCCCGCCGACCACCCCCAGCACTACCGGCCAGCTGTTCTTCACATGAGTACCGAAGGCACCGAAGCCCATCACCGTCAGCAGCCCGCCGATTACCGGCCCGCTGAAATCCGCTCCGATGGCAAGGAGGTAGATTGTGCCGGCCAGTCCGAGCAGTCCGCTGTTCAGCAGAGCTCCGTCAAAGGATACCATGTCCATGAAATCGGAGGGCAGCCTTCCCGGTAGCCTGGTAATCTCCCTCAGCCCTGTGAAGGCCTTCTTCACACCACCTCTGAGGGCAGTTATGACAAGTATCAGAGAGAGTACGGGAACCAGCAGAACCGGCAATAGGTTGTCGCCGCTGTACCAGGCCATGGAGGTAGCAAAGGTGTGTCCGGTTGCCCGGAAGAAGGATGCGGCAAAGAGGGCAAAGAATCCGCAGGTCATGCCCATATTGTAGAGATTGTAACCCTGATGGAAATTGAGGATTGAGAAGGCCAGTGGTGGGAGCAGAAATCCGCTTAGCAGGCCAATGACTATTGCCAGCGGAATGGCTACTGGTGCAGAAAGGGCAAACTCAAAGAGCACGAAGCTGACAATCGGACCGAGGGCGGTACCGAAGAGGGCGATGATGAGATACTCCTGGACCTGCTTGCCGGCATAACTGGCAGCAAGAAAGACACCGGCGATGATTGGAATGATGTTCAGTGGCGTCTTGCCGAAGAAGCCGAACCCGATAATCGTGAGTACGGCAGCAAAGGTCGGACCGGAAATTGATACCTTCAGCCCGATGATAACTATCAGGGCAACCGCCCCTGAGAGGGCAGCATTGATCAACGTCCCCCCGATTCCGGCAACGGCAATGAAATCCTGGATGAGACGGCCCGGGGCCAGCTGCAGGCGCCAGAAACCCTGCAGTGAGGCAATAAGACCGTCTGCAATGATACCACAGGCAATCAGTGCCAGAATAATTACTGTCAGCAGTATGAGCACGCTCCTGTTTGCTCGTTCCATGACAACTCCCGTATCTTTACCGTACTGAAACGATTTCAGCCTGAAATGTATATTTCAGCCTGAAATGTATATTTCAGCAGTATACCATACATTTTATGATTACAGAAAGATGAATTTAACAGCACAGGGAACGCAGCACAGGGAGAACGATTAGCTGCAGTGCAGGCATCAGCAGTCCTGGAAATTGCCTCCCAATCCCTGTGATGACTGAGCCTGCATTACCGCTTCCTGCGGTAGGGATACAATTCTCAAGCGATGCTCAGCTTCACAGCAACCACGCCTTCACTGTACCTGTCTTAGTTCAACAGGGGGATCCCATAGGGTCCATCCTGGAGGATCGCCACCGAGAGCGTTTCGACCGGTTTTCCCAGCCGCCCTGCCGCATGCAGGAGGGCTTTTTCATAGAACTCTGCCACGGCAGTGGTACAATTGTCACCGCTGATGAATCGGCTGCCGTCGATTCCAGGGACCATGGCGTAGTGCTCGGCCAAGAACTGGGGAGCGTAGAGGTAGAGGTTATCCATGGGGATCATCCCGAAGAGCTTGCACCACATCTGCACCTGCCACTGCTCGGGAATGAACTCCCAGCTCTCCGACTTGATCAGCCGCATGAACTGCTGCGGACCTACCACCTTCAGCAGCTGGATCACGGTCCGGTAGGTAAGCGCTCCGACCGGGTGAACGGTATCGGTTGTATCTGCCGCTATGATAGCCATACCACCCGGCTTGATGATCCTGCTGATGGCCGTGCCAGTCTTCGCCACCTGGTAGTGGTTGATGCCTACAAAGCCGGCATGGGATATGACAACATCATAGACATGTTCCACCGGAATTCCCACATGGGCCTTTACCTGCTTTACGGCAGCCTGATGGGCTTCTTCCAGATCCCCGGCGAATACCCCGGAAACCTTCAGACTGCTGTCCAGCGTGACATTGACGATAAAGTCAGTTCCGGCTGCCCGGGCAACCTCCAGGGCCTCCTCGTGGCAGGGATTGCCCTCCAGCACCAGATCAGTGGCCAGCGGATGCTCCAGCATCTGCGGACCGTGGAAAATATTTGTGCCGGCCTCCCCTACAAGTCCAGGACAGATGGATTTCCTGCCGCCTGAAGCGCCTGCCATGAAATGGCTTTCCACAAGTCCAGTGAGGATTTTAATATCGGCCTCGACATAGCGGGAATCGATATGGATTTCCGTCCCACGGGCTGTCCGCCCGAGATGACGCATTTTCCCGGTCTCCTGGCAATTGTGGTTGACGATTTCGATCCCCAGCTCGAAAACGGCAGGATCGATCATCGCCCTGAGCTCCTGCTCCCGCAGGCCGCGGTGCGTGCCGGTGGCCACCAGCACCATGATACGCCCAGCAGGTACTCCCCCATCCAGCAGGGTCCGGATGATCGGCAGCAGGATACCGCTTTCCCCGGCATAGGGTACCGGGCGGGTATTGTCCGATATGACGATCACCGCTGCTGCATCGGGCTTCTCTACCCTCTTGGCGCGAACCACCTCAGCAAGCGCAGGGGATCCGATCGGGGAAGCGAGGGCTGCCAACACAGCTTTTCCGGGATCCGGCAGGGCCTGGCCCCCGCGCATAGCCAGCAGTTCGGCTTTAACGGGCAGGCGGCATACCGCCATGCCGGAATGAAATGGAATCTTAAACTCTGTCATCCAGTCACCTCGGTAGGGTATATGGGTAAAACGATCTGCCGACCGGTTCCGTTTGATTCACGACAGTAACTATGGCAGACACTGCGGCAGGGCATCACCTCAATACTCCCCCATTACCGCCCTCGTTACATGCTTTTTGTCAGCGGGAGATCCCCGCTCCTGGCAGCCTGGAGAATGGGTCCCATCTCCTATTCCACCGTTTCAGCTGCGGCAAGCACCGTAGAAGCTGCTGCCTTTGGCACCCTGTTAACGTGCAGTAATGCCTGCTTGCCGGCATCTGCTCAGGGGATGCTTTCCGGTATGTTTCTGAAAAAGCTGATCGTGCAGGTGACACCATAAGCAGCGTATCGCCCTGTCAGCCGTCCCACTCGCGGGGAACCGAGACCCGTATCACCGCATCTCCGCTGAATCCCTGCATCCCGTTGACCTTGTCGGCATATTCCATTGCCTGCTGCACACTGCCGTAGGGACCGAGGCGCAGCTGGAACTGGTTCCCCGGTTCAATCGCTACCATAGCCGGCAACCCGTTATCCTGCAGGAAACGTAACCCAAGCTCGGCTTTCTGTATAGTGGAATAGGTATCGGCAAGCACCCAGTATCGTGCGGCAACAGAGAGTTTCTCATAATCGGGAAGCTCCTCCTCAGTAGCAGTGAGGGCAACCCCTTCGGGCATCGTCACGGAGACCTCCGGCCTATCCCCAGCCATCTCCCGCTCAGGAGCCGGCTTCTCAATGAGGATCGGTTGTTCAGGAAGCACTGGCTCTGGGGCTTCTGCTGCAATCCTGGTCACCGTTTCATCAAGGGCAGGAGGTGAGAATGACGGCAGATCAGAGCGCAGATCGGGCATCAGCGTTTCTCTATCGGCTGCCATCCCCTCACTGACAAGCAGCGGTTCATGCGGCAGCGGTGGTTCAATGACAGCCTCTGCCACCGGTTCCTCAGGAGAAAGTATGACCTCAGGCATAACTGCTCTTTCGGGAGCCTCCAGAAGGGGCATGATATCAGGGAGAGCAGCAATGAGTCGCGGTTGTTCCATCGCCTCCTCCCGCCCTGAGGCAAGAAGGAGTGGATCGGTAGCAGGGATCTCTGCAGCTGGTATCGGTAAAGGCTCCTCAGTTACGGGAAGCTCTTCTTCCATGGGTCGAAAATCTTCCGGCACGACAGCAGGAAGGGTATCTGCAGGCAATGCAGGGGCAACCGCAATTCGGAGAACCGATTGCGGCTCAGCAGCCGGGGCAAGCAGCGGGTCTGCCGGTTCAACTGCAGGAACCACCGTCTCGCCGGTATCTTCCCCCTCTTCTGTCGGCAGTTCTGCAGCAACGTCTGGGACCGCCTCTTCTGCAGCTTCAGTAACGGGAGGAGCAAGTTCCTCTTCCGGCACTTCGTACTCGGTGGGCCGCTCTGCCTCCACGGCATCGACAATGACCGTCTCGCGATCATCGGAGGTACCGATCGCTGCCGGAGACTGGGGAATGATGGTTACTGTGACGGCATCCGACCCGGCAAACGAAATGATGGGCTTTCCGCGCTCCCGTCCGGGATAGAAATAGATCAGGCCGGCCGATGTGATTATCAGCAGCATCAGTGTGATGGTAAACAGCAGCCACAGTACGAAACGATTTTTCATTCCGGTCGATTCCGCCCCCAGTTACGAGTCTATATTCCTAAGCCAATTGCAAAATGTAACCAAGCATGTATCTTGGTAGCATATAAGGCAATTGG
>CAZSBC010000099.1:0-13029 GCA_964605195.1 uncultured Spirochaetales bacterium
ATGACGATTTCTCATTTGACCTTATGACGTTTCGTGGGCAGAGTACTGTTGAGATCGTCAATGACCTCGGAGTGAAAAAGCGGATCAGGACGAGTGAGCGATACTATGTCCCGTCCGAGATCACCTGGCTGCTGGAGTCGCTCGGCTTCACGCAGATAGCTATCTCTGGGGCCCGTCTTGGCGCCTTCAACCGGGAGCACACGCTGACATCGGATGATTATGAGATGCTGGTTATCGCAGAGAAGGCGGATGACTGATAAACTTTTCAGCATCCCTAGCCTTCAGGTCCCCTGTTCGTCAAGATGCGTTGCAAGCAGCATGTCTATATCCTTGATATGCTTTCTGAACCGCTCTGTGGTCTCATAGTACGAGTCGTGAAGGATGGAGTCGATGAGCTTGTTGTGGTTGGCAACAACGGCACGCATGTCCTGAACATTGATCTGTGATGACGATATCTCCTCATACATGAAGGAGCGCATCGTGCTGTACAGATTGTTGAATATGTGGTTGTTGCACACCTCAATGATATGCCGGTGGAAGTTGTAGTCGGCATTAATGCGTTGCTGCATGTTCCCGGATTCTACAGCCTGCTCCATTTCGGCAACTTCAGAGTGGAGAGAGGCAATGGTCCGCTTCATGAGCAGGTTGTCATTTCTGTGGTAGGCCATCAGGTACCAGAGACCCTGGTGTTCCAGCACAAGGCGCAGTTCCACGAGGTC
The DNA here is from genome assembly GCA_964605195.1 of uncultured Spirochaetales bacterium. GTDB lineage: Bacteria > Spirochaetota > Spirochaetia > JABMQR01 > JABMQR01 > CAZSBC01. The sequence goes on from CAZSBC010000099.1 coordinate 720, forward strand.
GGTGAAATCCTTCTGGCCCAGCAGCATGGACCAAGTCAGGGCTTCGGTGGAGATGTTGGAGCTCTCACTGATGAACGTCCCCTTGGGATTGCGTAACTCGATGACTCCGAGATACTGGAATATCTTCAGAGCTTCACGGATGGTGGAGCGCCCGACTCCGAACATCTCTGCAAGTTCGTACTCGTTTGGCATCTTTTCATTGGGTTTCAATCGGCCGGTGGCTATCATGTTCTTGAGTTGTTCCATAATCTGGAAGGTGACTGTCTTCTGTTTTACCGGTTTTATACTATCCATGAATGGTAACTGTCCTTTGCATATGTTTTCATGACGGTACAAGTATAAAGTATTCATACGGCGAAAGCAATCTCAGTGCCGATGATCAGTAACTGGGGATAATCTGCAAAGAATTTTTCGGGATTGCCAGGAAAAACTCTTGACAGATCAGCCTGCTATGGTATTATGCTCTTACGTAGTATCATCAGACCATGTGATGATATTGTACAACAGTAATACCAGTAACACAAGGGGGAATATATGGAACCGAAAAACAAAAAATGGCTTACGACTGATTATCCTGAGATCATTTTTGAGGATAACGCCGTAGGGCGGATGAAGAAGGAGCTCTTTGAGGCTCCCATGAGTGAGATTGACAACATTCTCGAGGAGTATGGGATACCTTCTGAATCCGAGATCGGAAAAGCCGGTACCTACATCCAGAACACTCCACGCAAGGAAGCAATAGAGAAGCGCAGGAAGAATGACATCGTACTCATTCCCATCGGCTGCTCGGAGAACCACGGAGATCATGCCAATACCGGACTCGATACCTTCATGGTTACCCAGATCATCGAAGGTGTTCGCCGATACACTGCCAAGAAGGGACACGAGGTCAACCTTGCCTTTACTCCAACAAACTACGGCGGTCATCCCTACCACCACATGGGCATGCCCGGAACCGTGATCATCCCGCCTGAAGTTGTACGTGAGAACCTCATCTATACGATGCTCGGACTGTGGAATGACGGCTACCGCAAGATGATCCTCGTCAACAATCACGGCCATCTCTGGACACTCGTGGATGCGATCCAGGAGTTCATGAAGCGGTTCCAGTTGCCGGCAATCGTACAGGTTGTGGACTGGCACCGGGCTGTCCGTGAGTTCTTCATGCCTACAGATCGCGATGACAGCCTGCAGACGAATTTCATCCATGCCGATGAAGCTGAAACGGCTGTGGGGCTGCTGATGTTCAAGGATATGATCAATATGGAGTATGTCCGGGATGCCGAAGGCGAGCGGTTTCTCCCCGAAGGACACTTTGACCTGTCGGTAGACCCGTACCGGAGACCGCACAGGTGGTCTGAAGGGGAAGGTCATATAGCCATTGAGCGCTTCGCAACTCCGGAAGGGGTTGTCGGGAAACCGAGCCTTGCAACGGCTGAGAAGGCAAAACGACCGATCGCTGCCATACTGAAATACCTGACAATGTGTGTAGAAGATATTCTGGAAGCCTTCCCGGCAGGGAAGCTGCCTGATAAGATTACCCTGCGTGATCCAGAAGAGCTGGCTCCCTTCCTGAAGGAACCCTGGAGCGAAGGCTGGAAGTCTGTCTATGAACTGCCCCATATCGGGCCGTTTCACAAAGGGTAATATATGAAGTATGCAACGTTACTCTCGACAAATCCTGCGAAGTTCGACGCAGTCCCGTTCAAGGGCGATTTCGCGGAAAATGTCAGGAAGATAGCGGAGCTCGGTTTCGACGGTATCGAGCTGGCAATCCGTGATCCCCGTATTATTGATCAGGATGCCGTTTATGCAATCGTGAAAAAGGCCGGGATGGAGATCCCGGCCATTGGAACCGGACAGGCATGGGGTGAAGAGGGTCTCTCGTTCACAGACCCCGATCCTGCAGTGCGTGAAGAGGCTGTAGAGCGGGTAATCTCACATATCGATTTTGCCCGGCGTACCGGCGGGATCATCATCATCGGGTTGCTGCGCGGGATTGTGAAACCCGGTGTTGCGAAAGCAGACGCTGAGCAGTGGCTCTTTGATTCATTCCGGTACTGCACCGGGAAGGCGGCGGAGCAGCAGGTGAGGATTGCCTTTGAACCGATCAACCGCTATGAAACTTCGCTACTGAACTCCGTGGCAGAAGGCCTCGACTTTATCGAGAGGGTCGGTGGTGATAATCTTGGTATGCTGCTTGATACGTTCCATATGAATATTGAGGAACCGTCCATCGAGCAGAGCATCAGACTGGCCGGTGAGAAGATGTTCCACTTCCACTATGCCGATTCAAACCGTCTATATCCCGGATGCGGACACATTGATTTCAGATCTATTCTGGATGCGGTTCGTGAGACGGGGTATCAGGGGTATCTGTCGGGTGAACACCGTCCGGACCCGGAACCTGTAATTGCCGCCGTTGAGGGCATGAAATATTTACGAAATATTGAAAATTGTATGTAGAGAGACTACCCTGACTGACAGGGCCGATAAGAAGGAGAATTCTATGAAAGCACAAGTAGCTTTTCTGTATGGACCGAAAGATTTACGAGTTGAAGAGGTGGATGTACCGAAGCTTGCACCTAACCAGGTGCTGATCAAAACCGGAGCATGCGGTATCTGCGGTTCGGATGTTGAGTGTTATGAGGGAGAATCAGCCGAGGGACGCTATGACCTGGGACCCTATACCCCGGGACATGAATGGGGCGGAAAGATTGTTGAGGTTGGTTCCGGCCTGCGCAGTACCCTGAAGGTGGGCGACAAGGTTACCGGTGACTGTGTCATGGGTTGCGGTGTCTGTGAGAACTGCAAGGACGGCAGAATGCCTTCAGCTTGTCTGAACTTCCGTGAAATCGGGTTCAGACCCGATTCCCCCGGTGGTATGGGAGAATACATGGTGGTTGAGGAGCAGTACGTACACAAAATTCCCGATCACTGGACCTACGCGGACGGCGCCTGGGTGGAGACGTTCTCCATCGGGTACTTCGGTATCTGGGGTAATGGCGGATATATAGATGCCAGCGATACTGCCATTATTCTGGGAGCGGGACCGGTAGGTCTCTCTGCAACCATGGTGGCTGCGACCTCGGGAGCAAGGACCATTGTCATTGATCCGCTGAAACTGCGCCGTGATACGGCGAAGAGGTATGGTGCTGAGCTGGTGCTTGATCCGAGCGCCGGTGATATTGTCGAGCAGGTCATGGATGTCACCAACGGGCATGGCGGAGATGTCTGTGTTGAGGCTTCGGGTAATGACAAGGCCATCGCGTCCCTCTTTGATATCGCTGCCCACAGCGGCCGTGTTCGGCTGATCGGCCACTCAATCGGCAGAAAGGTGCCGGTCGAGATAGGCAAGACGATCTGGCGGACCCTAGGTATTGCCGGAAGCGGAGGAACGAAGGATTTCGGACAGCGGACAATACGGTTCATGGACAGGATCTATGACAAGTTTGACTTTGCTGCGCTCAATACACACCATTTCGGATTCTCCCAGCTGCACGATGCCATGAACGTTGCCATCAATGAAAAGGCTACGGCACTCAAGGTTATGCTGGATTTTGATGTATAATGTACTGATACGGACGGCTGGAGAAACCGGCCGTCCTGCTAGTCCGGAAACTGAGAGGAGCAAATATGGAGAAGAAATATAAACTCGGCATTATCGGTCTGGGTCGCCTCGGGATCGAGCATGCCACAAACATTCACCAGAACATTCCTGAGGCTGAGCTGTACGCTGTCTGCAGTGTCGTAGAGAATGAGCTTGATAGGGCCCGCAGCATGTTCAATCCGGCAATTGTAACCAATGACTATACAGAGCTGCTGAACAACAACGATCTGGACGGCGTGGTAATTGCGACCAACTCGCAGACTCACTGCCAGATTATCTGTGACGCGGTGGAAGCCGGAGTGAAGCATATCTATACCGAGAAGCCGATCGGCATGTCCATGGAGGAGATTGATCAGATAAAGGCAGCGGTCGAATCCAGGGATGATCTTCTGTTCCAGGTGGGATACAACCACCGGTTTGACCGCGACCTCACCGAGGCGTGGGAGGCGGTACAGAAGGGTGCTGTCGGTGATCTTATCATGCTTCGAATCGAGTCCCGCGACCAGGCGGGTATTGAGGAGTTTATTGTTAAGTTCAGCCCTTCCAGCGGTGGGTTCATAGCAGACATGATGACACATGATTATGACACAGCCCGCTGGTTCACCGGATCCGAAGCAGAGACAATATACGGAGTGGGCGGTGTGTATGCCTATGAAGGGCTGAAGGCCTGCAATGATATGGACAATACCGCCATTCTTATGAAGTTCCGCAACGGTGTTATGGTGCTGCTGACGGCAAGCCGGAACAGCGCCTACGGCTACCATGCTCCAATGGAGATATATGGTACCAAGGGTGCGATCAAGATCGGTGACTACTCTTTCAACAGCCGTAATATCTACATGAATGAGCATGGGGTTACCAGAAACTGCAGCGAGTGGTTCTATGAATACTGGCAGGAGACGTACCTGACGGAGATGAAGGATTTTGTCCGTTGCATCACTGAGCAGGACACACCGTTAGTTACCATGATTGATGGATACAAGGCGGTAGAATGGGCAATCAAGGCTGATGAAGCTGTCAAGCAGCAGAAAATTGTCACGATGTAACTTCCATTCAAACCGACTGAAAGAAGATGAAATATTGATACGACGGTGTTATGCCGTCGTATTCTGCGTATTTCATCCTGCCCTGCAACAGCAGTACAGGAGGAAAAGATGAAAACACTGAGTATGGAAGAGTGGGTATCAACGGTTGAAAACGATGGACTCAATGGTATTGTATGGCCTGCTTCCATCCATGTGCAGCAGGGTGTTACCTACTGTCTTTCCACCGGGCTTGTACCCGAGCGGCTGGTAATCATATCTGAGGTGAGTCAGCGAGATAGTGCCTTCGGCGGAAAAGAGATCAGTAGCGGCGAGAAGAGCTACCGGTTCTGCCCCCTGAACGGGGAGAATGCTGCTGTCCTGAGGCAACGCTTTTCCTACACTGCCCCGGTTTCAATAGGTAGGAATTCTGATTCCTTCGGTGTGGGGGACAGGCTCGGGATTGCCTCAACAGGACATCTTCGGCTCTTTACCCGGACCTCAATGATTCCAGTGCTTGCACAGCAGTCGCTTCGGGAGCTGGATCTGACCGGGAGAAATTATTCCGAGGTGATTGATGCGGCAACCTGGGCGGTGTTCCGCTCCGGGTATACGGGTAAGTGGGTTGCTGACGGTGACCACCTGAAATATGCTGCTGATGCGGTATCGGCTCTCAAGCAGGGCTGTACCATGATCACTGCCGATTTGTCGGATCATATTCAGTACGCCTTTGTAGATATGGATGAGCAGGAGCTGCTTAAGGCCTACAATGCGCTTGACAGGGAGTACCGCCATGTTATTGAGTCGCGCTATACCGGAGAGATCAGTATCGCTGACAGCTGTACACTGCATTTCACGCCGGTAGAGCGGGCTCGCACGGTCCTCGTCTACCAAGAGGCGGTTGATTATGCCCTGCAGCTCTACCGTGCCTGCAAAGAAGCAGCAGATGATTTTGACTTCGAGGTGTCGATTGATGAGACCGAGACGGCAACGACCCTGGAAGCGCACTACTTTGTGGCCCGGGAGCTTGCACTGCTGGGGGTCAATTACAGCTCTCTAGCACCGCGGTTTGTGGGAGAGTTCCAGAAGGGGATAGACTATATCGGGGATCTTGAGGAGTTTGAGAATAATTTCGCCAGCCACGCAGCCCTTGCCGGGGCGATGGGATACAAGATTTCGGTCCATTCGGCGAGTGATAAGTTCAGTGCCTATCCTGCGATAGCACGGAAACTGCAGGGGCATATGCACATCAAGACGTCGGGAACGAACTGGCTGGCTGCCATCAGGGTAATTGCCGGTATCGATCCCGGTTTTTACCGAACGCTCCATGCCTATGCCTATGAGATCTTCCCGGTAGCCAGCACCTACTACCATGTGACTCCCGATATGGATGCCGTCGTGGATCTGGACGGTGTGATGGATGAGGATTTACCGGGAGTGCTGGATAATCCCAACGATCGCCAGGTGCTGCATGTCTCCTATGGGGAGGTCCTGAAGGTTCCTGAGTATAGAGAGAAGATTTATGCACTGCTTACTGCACACATCACAGCCTACTGGGATGAGCTGGAGCAGCATATCGGGCGGCATATCGATCTGCTTGGCAAGCTGGAGCCTTCGGTCCTTCTCTAGGGATAGATGATTTTACCGGTGCCCTGACAAGATTCCCGATCGTCCCGGGGCATACGAATCAGTCATCAGCGTCATTTCACGAAGAGCATGAATACCCCGGCTATGGCAACGAATGTTCCGGCTACCGCACCTGTATGGATACGATGTTTCTGAATGAACCTCTCATAGGGAAGAAGCATGACCGGTGTTATCTGGGTCAGGGCTGCCACTACCCCGGCTGATACCACTGAAAGGGCATAGAGGTTGAGGATTATTCCACCAATCGGTCCGATGAGGGCGGCAAAGGCGATGAGCAGTACTGTCTTTTTACTTGAGGGATTGAGCATTTTCCTGAAATCATTGCTGAGTTCTCCCCGAGAGGCGGTATACAGCAGTAATGCCAGGAGTCCTGTCGAAAGTCTGATCAGGTTTGCGGAGACGGGGTGGACTGCCTCGTAGGCCAAGCCTCCCTTGGAGAGGGCAACGCCAATTGCCTGGGCGAGGGCCCCGGATATCCCGAAGAGCACTCCCCGCATATGGTGCCTTGTCGTGCTTGGAGCCGTCACTCCGTTACGCCGGTCATAGAGTACTACCATGGCAACCCCGAAGAGGGTGACTGCCATGCCAATGGTTTCGATGCCCTCAAGACGATCGTTGTTCATGAACCTTGAGAGCAGGGCACTGAATATGGGGGAGGTGGTCATCAGCACCATGGTTTCCCGCGGGCCGATATCAACAAAGGCCTGAAATATGAAGAGGTCGGCAAGACCGAATCCAACGACTCCCGAGACGGCAAAGGCAAGGTAGGTCCTGCCGGTAAGCCCGGTCGGGAGCACTGCACCGGTAAAGAGCAGGTGCAGAATAATCATCATCGGCAGGGCTGTCCAGAGCCTGATATGGGTTACACTTCTTGACCCGATAATTCTGCCGGTATAAGCATAGATAAGTGAGTTCTGTGCCCAGCAGGCGGCTGTAATTACGGCAAATGTCTGGCCCAGCAGTGGTGTCATACTTCTGAATGTATGGTGGATTGGCTCTTTTGTAAAGATAGGAATATGCCTGCGGGAGTTGCCGATTGGCTGAAATGGCAGTAAGTTTTACTATGTTGTGCCTGTTTCTGATAGGTGGTTGACGGTCACTATATATATTAGTAAATTAGTCAGGAATTAAGCATATACAAATGGTTGTCGAAAGACATGCGAATTCTTGATAAGAGGGAGAAGAGATGGAACATTTAACACTGGATACATTCAAAGAGAAGATTTTTAACTGGGAAGCAAGCAAGGATTGGAAGTTCAAGGGTGAATTACCCTGCATAATAGACTTCTACGCTGACTGGTGCGGTCCCTGCAAGATGGTTGCACCGGTACTGGAGGAGTTGGCAAAGGATTATGAGGGCAAGATAGATATTTATAAGGTGGATACGGAGGATCAGCGGGAACTTGCGGGTCTCTTTGGGATCAGCAGCATCCCGTCAATTCTGTTCTGCCCGAAAGACGGACAGCCCCAGATGGCTGCCGGGGCACTCCCCAAGGCATCTTTTGAGAGTGCAATCAACGATGTCCTGCTGGCTGAAGCAGCCGAGTAGGGTATCAAAAGAAAACATACAACCCCCAAGATTGGTAAGCCTGTTCCGGAGAAAACATCGGGACAGGCTTTTTTGTCAGTAATCAGACTCTTGCCTAACGCTGTCCTTTCCAGGGTAGATGTTTCAATATCATCGGTCAACTCTGGCCGAACCGCCGGAAACGAGTCTCTCCACCTCTTCGACAGATGCCATAGAGGTGTCTCCGGGGGTGGTCATCGCCAGGGCTCCGTGGGCGGCTCCATAGTCCAGGCAGGTCTGGGGATCAAACCCGGAGAGGAAGCCGTAGATCAGTCCCGAGGCAAATGAGTCTCCGCCCCCGACGCGGTCCATGATCTCCAGATCCTTCCACCCTATCGACTGGTAAAACTCGCCTCCGGTGAAAAGCAGCGCGATCCAGTCGTTTACCGTCGCGCTCTTTACCTCCCGCAGGGTTGTGGCAACGGCCTTGAAATTCGGGTACTCGGCACATACCCGTCGGATCATGTTCCGGTAGGAGGAGAGTTTCAGATCCACGACATCTTCGGTCATGCCCTCCACGCTGAAACCGAGGGCGGCGGTAAAATCCTCCTCATTCCCTATCATGACATCAACCAGCGGGGCTATGCGCCGGTTGACCTCCTGCGCTGCCGGCTGACCCCCCAGTGCCTTCCACAGCGAGGGGCGATAGTTGAGGTCATAGCTGATGAGTGTTCCCGCCTCACGGGCTGCTTGCATGGCCTCAATGACAAGTTCGGCGGTAGTTCGTGATAATGCTGCAAAGATGCCCCCGGTGTGAAACCAGCGCACTCCCTCTTCCCGGAACAGCTTCTTCCAGTCGATCATGCCCGGTTCGAGGGCTGATGCTGCCGTATGCGCCCTGTCAGACACTCCCCGGGCACCCCGTATTCCGAATCCCCGTTCGGTGAAGTTCAGCCCCTGACGACACTCCCTGCCGATGCCGTCATAGGGAAACCGGAGAATATGGGAGATATCGACTCCCCCCTGCATAATGCAGTCCTCAAGCAGCAGGCCGATGTCGTTTTCCGGTATCCCGGTCATTACTGTTGTTCTCAGGCCGAAGCATTTTCTCAACCCCCTGATTACGTTGTACTCTCCCCCGCCTTCCCAGACCCGGAAGCTGCGGGCTGTCCTGATGCGGCCCTCACCGGGGTCGAAGCGGAGCATGACCTCTCCAAGTGCCAATGCATCCCATCGGCAGGTCTGATGATCCTTAACGGGTAGGGTATACATTATCTGTTCCTCCTGAATTCACTGATGAATTCAACTGTAAAGCGCATCTTAGCAGTGATAGCATCATAGTCACCTGTTTCGGCAATATCCTGGGGTATCAGCTGTGACCCGAGGCCGACGCAGGCCGCGCCTGCTGCCATCCAGCTTTCCAGGGATTCCGCGGTTGGGGCTACTCCGCCGGTGGGCATGAGTTTTGACCAGGGGCAGGGTCCCGTCACTGTCTTGATGAATCCCGGTCCCCCGACTTGTGACCCGGGAAAGATCTTGCAGATTTCCACTCCGAGCAGCTCTGCCTGGTGTATCTCTGAGACGCTTCCACAGCCCGGCATGTAGGGGATTTTCCTGCTGTTGCACAGCAGTGCTGTTTCCCTGTCAATGAAGGGCGAGACGATGAAGTTCGCTCCGTTCTGGATGAAGAGGGCTGCAGTTGCGGGGTCTGTCACCGATCCGGCTCCCAGAATGATCTGCGGGTAGTGTTCTGCCGCATAGAGTTCGAGCTCACGAAAGATTTCAATTGCCCGGTCTCCCCTGTTGGTGAATTCAATGCCGACAGCTCCTCCCTCGGCGCAGGCTGCGAGGATGTTCCTGGCTGTGTCACCGGAACTGTGGTAGAAAAGGGGTACAGCTCCTGTTTCGTGCAGTTTCTGGAGGGTCTGCATTCTGGTATACCTTGGCATAAAAAGCTCCTTTCTGGCATAGGTGCCGCGTATAGTGTAGATGGTAGCTTTCCCCGATGTCAATTATTTAGTTTCATTAATAGATATAGAGTTTCATAATATGGAACAAATGTATGTAGATTGATGGCTTAGTGATTGCCAGAACTGTCTTCGGTCTCTATACTTGAACTATGGCAGTTCAATCGGTAGACAGGCTTTTCGATATCATAGAGCTCCTTGCAGGGAAGCAGCCCGGCATGAGCATAACCGAGATAGGCAGGGCTCTTGGCCTGCACAAGAGCACGGTTCACCGTCTCCTTAATTCCCTCCTGGAGCGGGGGTATGTTGAGAAGGGTGTCAATTCCCGCACTTACCGGTTGGGCCCGGGATTTATCCGTATCTCAAGCAGCTACCTGAACAGCATCGAGTTGAAAACAGAGGCTGAACCCCATATGAGGGAGCTTTCCCGTTTGCTTGGTCAGACGATATTTCTTGCGGTACGCCAGGGCAGCGAGGTTGTCTACATTGATAAGATTGAACAGAGCACCAGCCTGCGGCGCTATGCCATCATCGGAAGGCGTTCCCCCCTCTACTGCACTTCGCTGGGAAAGGCGCTGCTGCTTGACAGTAGCGATGACCGGATACGGGAGCTTCTTGGAGAGATTCCCTTTGTCAGGAAGACCCGTCACACCCTGACTGACCTGAATGCGCTGCTTGATGATCTTGCACGGGCACGCATACGCGGGTGGAGCAGGGATGATCAGGAAAACGAGGCTGGGGTTCAGTGTCTCGGGGCCCCGATTTATGATTACCGCGGGAAAGTGATGGCCGCGATCAGTACGGCCTGGAATATTGGATACAGCAGCAGGTGTTTTGAAGATATTGCCGGACCGATGCTGAAGACAGCCGGTGCCATCTCCCAACGGTTGGGATATTTTACCAAGGCATCCGTTATGTGGGAAGCGAGAGAGGAGATGGTATGATTACCATATATATCAGGAGAGTTGTTGCTGCAGCAGCCATCTGCATGCTTGCCGCGGTCCTCAGTATCGGCTGCAGCCTGACACACTCTCCCGATACTCCGCCCTTTTCGGGGAATGTTATCCTGGTAATTGGTGACGGGATGGGGTTTGCCCATGTCGAGGCTGCTTCGCGTTTCTTCACTGGCGAAGATGACAGTCTTTCATTCCAGCAGTTTCCGGTGCAGAATCAGATGACAACGCATTCACTGAGCGGTGTGACCGACTCGGCAGCGGCTGCCACAGCAATTGCAACTGGATATAAAGTTATCAACGGGGTGATCAGCACGCTGCTCTGCGGGGAACCGGAAACGGTTCTGGAGTACTACCAGCGGTTCGGCAAGAGTACGGGTCTTGTCACCACAACCTATATAACACATGCAACGCCTGCTGCCTTTGGAGCCCATAATTTCAGCAGAGACAAAGTCTCTTATATTGCCGGTGATTTCTTGCAAGGCAGCCGTCCTAATGTGCTGTTCGGAGGGGGAGGGAACGGGATGTCAGTCTCTGCAGCAGAGGAGGCCGGGTACACGGTGGTGACAGACAGGGACTCTCTCTTTGCAGTCGATGCGTCGGTTGAGCTGCATATCAGCGGGCAGTTCGGCACTTCACACCTTCCCTATGCGCTCGATGGGTACGGTATTCTCCCCACTCTTCCCGATATGACGCAGGTTGCCCTGGATATCCTTGATGAGGATCCCGACGGTTTCTTCCTGATGGTTGAGGCGGGTAGGATCGACCATGCCTCCCATGGAAATGACCTGGGAAGAATGGTGAGAGAGGTAGGTTCATTGGCTGATACGATTGACACGATACTTGCCTGGGCAGGCAGCCGGGAGGATACGATCATTATCGTGACGGCCGATCATGAAACCGGTGATCTGGCTTCCGGTACTCCCATCACAGAGGGTGTGATGCCTGATATCGATGATCAGGATCAGTATTGGGGTAGCGAGGGTCACACCGGTGTTCCGGTGCCGCTGTATGCCTGGGGCTTCCAGGCAGGGTTGTTTTCCGGAGCTATCCTTGATAATACCGATATCTATCGTATCCTGGTAAATAACTTCTAGATATTTAGGTAATACCGTAGGAAAGTGACAGCCAGACATAGTTATTCAATATCACACATCTCAAACCGTAAGTTGTTACCGGGACTACCCAGGGTCGTAGACAGCAGGGATTGCGTAATGCTGTTGAAATCATACCAACACATTTACCGAATTATTCTTTACCATGAATTTAGAGTGAGGTTTCAATATATATTGACAATTATGATACATATGAGTAGTATTCTTTTCAAAAGCCCGGATGGCGGAATTGGTAGACGCGCTAGTTTCAGGGACTAGTGTCCATGCGGACGTGGAGGTTCGAGTCCTCTTCCGGGCAACCTTGTAGGATGTATTTGATACAATTAAAGAGCCGGTCCTTGGTGATCGGCTTTTTCATTTCTTGGGTAGCCTCTGAGGTGGTACGCCTTCAGACTGGCGTTCGACAGTTAATAGTCACAATCGTGTGAATAATTCGTAAGCTTCATACCATTACCTAAGAGCATTGCTGCCCTCTTGAGGAATGAAAGC
>CAZSBC010000100.1:0-12117 GCA_964605195.1 uncultured Spirochaetales bacterium
CAAGGCGCTTTTTGTCAATCCCAATGCGAAATCCGTTTTATGCGATTGCCCTGGTCCTCAGGGGAGAGTAGTTGTTATTATGGAAGTATTTTGATACTCTGACGCAACATAATTAGATCAGAACAGGCTGAAAACAGCTTTCGGGAGTACTACTATGAGAATGTCACAACTCTTTTCACGCACACTTCGCGAAGCTCCTACCGGAGCGGAGAGCAGGGGGTATGAAAACCTGCTGCGGGCCGGCTACATTATCCAGCTTGGTGCAGGGATCTTCTCTGCCCTGCCCCTAGGATATCGCTCAATTAAGAAGATTGAGCAGATAATCAGGGAGGAGATGGATCGTATTGGCGGCCAGGAGATGCTCATGCCGGTGGTCAATCCGGCAGATATCTGGAAAGAGACCGGAAGATATTTCAGCATAGACAAGGAGCTGAGCCGTTTTCAGGACCGGGTGGGTCGTGACATGGTACTTGCTATGACGCATGAAGAGGCGGTCACCGATATCGCCCGCCAGGAGATTGACTCCTACAAACGACTTCCGGTGATGGTCTATCATCTCCAGACGAAGTGGAGGGACGACCCCCGTCCGAGGGCAGGCCTGATTCGTGTACGGGAGTTCACTATGAAGGACAGCTACACCTTTGACCGAGATTTTGACGGGCTGGAAAAGCAGTATGCTGCCCATTACGACGCCTATTTCCGGATATTCAAGCGGTGCGGTCTCCCGGTAATTGCGGTCGGGTCCGATACCGGTATGATGGGGGGCAAGGTAGCCCATGAGTACATGTACCTGTCGGATATCGGCGAGGATTCCATAGCCATATGTCCCGAATGCGGATATACTGCCAACCGTCAGGTCGCATCCTTCAAGAAGGAGTTCTATCCCGAGGACCTGCTTGCCATCAAAGAGGTGGAGACCCCCGATACGGCAACAATCGAGGACCTTGCCAGGTTTCTCGCCATCCCCAAGCGTAAAACGGCCAAGGCTCTCTTTGTTATCGGAACTTTCACCGCAGAAGACGGCACGGAAGAGGAGCGCCTCATTACTGCCGTGGTCAGAGGTGATCTGGCAATTGAGGAGGCAAAGCTGCAGAAGGCAGCCGGGGCGAACCGCATCAGGCCGGCGCATGACGAAGAGATAACAGCCGCGGGTATGGTTCCCGGGTATGGCTCTCCCATCGGTACTGACTGCATGATCATCGTCGATGACAGCGTCGCCAATTCATCAAACCTGGTTGCCGGGGCAAACAAACCCGGGTATCATCTGCTCAACACCAATTTCAACCGGGACTATTCCGGAACAGTAGCCGATATAGCCAGTGCTGATTCCGGGTATGCCTGTGCCCAATGCGGGGGAACCCTCGAGCTGAAAAGAGGAATTGAGGTAGGGAATATTTTCCAGCTTGGAACCCGCTATTCCGAGGCAATGAACTGTCTTTATCAGGATGAGGATGGGACCCGGAAACCGGTTGTCATGGGATCCTACGGAATCGGAGTGGGACGGCTCCTGGCCTGCCTAGCCGAGGAGTACTCCTTTGCAGCTGGAATGGCCCTGCCGATAACGACAGCTCCCTACCAGGTGCATCTTGTCAGTCTGGTCAAGAACAGCGATGTTCCCGATCAGCTCTACAGCAAACTGCTTGATGCCGGCATTGATGTGCTGTTTGATGACCGCAAGGATTCCCCGGGAGTGAAATTCAATGATGCCGACCTCATCGGTGTCCCGATACGGGTTACCATAGGAAACAGGACGCTCAAACAGAACGCAGTTGAGGTGACGCTCCGTGAGACAGCTGATTCAGCCGCTGAAGTGGTAGCCATTGATAGTTTCGTTCACTACATCAGGGATGTGGTTAAATCCATGCAGGAACGGGTGTTAAGCTGAAAGCAGACGGGTGAATTAACTATTGGAGAATAAATATGCACTAATAGTAATTTTTTATGTATATTTATTCACTAAACCCTATACACAACGCAGTGATTTCTGTATGATACTCTTGGGTTACGAGGAGTCTTTTCAAGACAGCTTCTATGCAGGCGCAGGGGGTAGCGACTGCAGCGGGAAGATATCCCGCCGGGATTTCATCCCGTATGTGAAGCCATTCAATAACATTCAGCAAACTATACCACACTAAAGGACACAAAGCGTATGATAGGATTGTTGATTGTTGCCGCCCTGGCGGCCCTGCTGTTTGCTGCCATCAACTTCTACGGAATGAAGCGTAGAGAGAGTGGAACCGAACTCATGCAAGAGATCGCATCGGCCATTCAGGAGGGTGCCGATGCCTTCATCAGGCATGAGTACAAGATTATTGCCATTGTTGCTGTCTGTGTTGCCGCCCTTCTTGCGGTCGTGGTGGCATGGTATGCTGCCGCGGCCTTCCTCCTCGGAGCCATCATGAGTGCCAGTGCCGGCTGGATCGGTATGCGGATTGCAACCATATCGAACGTACGGGTATCGAACGAGGCTTTGAAGACCAGAGATATCGGCAAGACCCTTAAAGTGGCTTTCCAGGGCGGAAGCGTAATGGGTCTCAGTGTCGGAGGCTTTGCCCTGCTCGGCCTCTTCATCCTCTACATGGTCTTCGGAAAACTGTTGGGACAGATACACCCCGACAACCTGGTATTCCACAAGAACTGGCTGGGAATCAGTGACATCCCGTTTACCATGACCGTATCAAGTTACGCGCTCGGCTGTTCAATCATAGCGATGTTCAACCGCGTTGGGGGCGGTATTTACACCAAGGCCGCCGACATGGGGGCAGATCTTGTCGGTAAGACTGAAGCCGGTATTCCCGAAGACGATCCGCGCAACCCGGCAACCATAGCAGACAATGTCGGCGACAACGTCGGTGATGTTGCCGGGCTTGGTTCCGACCTGCTGGAAAGTTATGTCGGCTCCCTGATATCTGCAGTTGTCCTGGCAGCCTATACTTTCTTCTCATCAAAGGGCTCGGGAGTCATCATTTCGGATACCCTGGTAAGCAAACTCGTCAGCTTTCCCCTGATCTTTGCCGCCCTCGGACTGCTTTCATCAATTCTCGGTGTCCTTTACCTGCTAGTGAAGAAGGTATCAAAGAACCCGCACAAGGAGCTTAACCGGGCTACCCTGGCCGGAGCGGGTTTCACGCTCGTCTCCACGGGATTTCTTACCTGGTTCTACTTCAACACAGAACAGGTGGCTTCCATTCAGTTCAGGCTGGGAGCTCTCTCCCCCTGGGTATGTGCGGTACTGGGGATCATCAGCGGCATCCTCATCGGCCAGCTGGCTGAGCGCTATACCAGCTATGACTTCAAGCCGACACAAGGTATATCGGCAGCCTCCAAAGAGGGCCCGGCCCTTACTATTACCCAGGGCATGGCGGTCGGGATGACATCGGTCATCGCCCCGGTAATTGTCCTGGGTGTATGCATCATTTCGGCCAATGCCACAGCAGGATTATACGGTGTTGCCATGGCGGCCATCGGGATGCTCTCATTCGTAACGGTAACCGTATCCGTCGATACCTACGGACCTATTGCCGACAACGCGGGAGGAATCAGCGAGATGGCAAAACTGGATCCCGAAGTGCGCGATATCACCGATGAGCTGGATGCCGTCGGAAACACGACAGCTGCCATCGGAAAGGGTTTTGCAATCGGCTCTGCCGCCCTGGCGGCCCTGTCCCTCTTTGCCTCCTTTCTCTATGCACAGGCAGGCGAGGCTGCTGCAGGGGGTCTTGATCTCATCCTCAACATGGTCAACACCATGACCCTTGTCGGAGCCCTCATAGGGGCTGCCTTGCCCTATCTCTTCTCGGGAATTCTGATCAATGCCGTTGCCAATGCTGCGAGAAAGATGGTCCAGGAGGTCCGCCGCCAGTTCAAGGCTGATCCAGATATCATAACCGGTAAGAGCAAGCCTGATTATAAGACCTGTATCGCTATCTCCTCAGCCGGGGCACTTGCCGAAATGAAAATTCCGGCAATCATCTCGGTTGCCACCCCGCTTGTTGCCGGCTTTATTTTCGGAGCCGAATTTGTTGGGGGCCTGCTTATCGGGACCACCCTGTCATCGATTATGCTGGCGCTCTATACTGCCAACGCAGGCGGAGCCTGGGATAACGGGAAGAAATATATCGAGCATGGGCATTACGGGGGCAAGGGTTCCGATGCCCATAAGGCCGCCGTTGTCGGCGATACCGTTGGGGATCCTCTGAAAGATACCGTAGGTCCATCCCTTGATATTCTCATCAAGATCATGGCCGTTGTATCGCTGATTTCAGTATCCATCTTCTCAAAGTTCAATCTGTTTGCCCTGTTTTAGGCAGACGAGTATCGTTGCGGTTGTCTCCTCAATGGATTCCATTGGGGCACAACCCATGATATAGTTACATCAGGAGGCATTGATGATTTATTACTATCTGACCGTATATCCCATGGAAGCACTCATTGCTTCTGAACTGGACCCCGAATCATTCGGATCGTATATGGCGACAGGCTCCCGCAAGGGATCTGCCGAGCAGCTTATATTCATTGAAATTGAGGGCGGGTTCCCTTCCGGTTTCGACTGGGAATTTGCCAAGGAGCGCTGTGTTGCCCACAGCGACGGGAAACCGAAGCACTCGCTCTACCTCTCCATCTACCGTACACTTGAACAAGTACCCCACTCTGCCATGAAGAGCATGTATCTCGTCACTAAGGACGGAAGATCTCTGCAGCTGTTCAAATCGAAAAGTAAAATACCCGGTCAATGGAAAGGATACGGCATGTATCAGGAGCTCTGTCCGATCAGTCCGCTGGTTGTGAGTTGGCTCAACCCGCAGAAGTTCGGGGAATACATGATAAGCGACACTGACAAGGTAACCGTGCCTGCCCTGATCTTTGCCGATGTCAAAGTGATCGATTTTGACGATTTTGAGAACAGCGGTAATGTTGGATCAATGTATGACCGGAATCTGGATCACATGCGGGCCTGTATTGAGGCTGTGCAGAATGAGAACGAGACGAAGCGCACAAAAACTGTTGACCGTTCATACAGCAGCAGTTTCACCTACCAGATCATCGATACCGGCATATATGCTGCATCGGCAGACGGGGTGATCCTCTTTGCCATGCCCACGAATGAAGAGCTGCGTCAGTCCCACTATGACTGGGGTAGATCTGCAAATATCTTCTAGCCTGTCAGCGGGGCCGTTGCAGCGGCCCCGTTATTTTTACGTTCCGGTGTACGGCTGCTGTCGGCAGCATCCTCACAGGAATCAGGGAGAGATTACCACATTGCCCTTTTTTGCCCCTGTCTCAACGTAGCGGTGAGCTGCAGTTATCTCCTGCAGCGAGAATTCACGGTCAATGACGCTCCTCAGTTTTCCCTCTTCCGCAAGCGCTCCAAGGTAACGCAGCTCCTCCGCAGAGCCGTTTGATACCTGGGAGAATACCCGCTTGCCAGCCACTGTCCGCAGGACCAGGGCCCGCAGCAGCTGGAGTAAGATCGGGTTGGCCATCAGCAGCCATCCTCCCCTTTTCAGTACCCTGGCAGTCTTCAGCACCGACTGCCGGCATACGATATCAAGGACGGCATCATACTGTATCCCCGGTTGAATATACTCTTCCCGCTCATAATCCACCACATGGTCGGCACCAAGGAGTCGCAGCATATCCAGCTTGTCCCGGCGATCAACAGCGGTAACCTCCAGCCCGTGCTCCTTGGCAATCTGCACGGCAAAAGTCCCGATGCTCCCCCCTGCCCCGATAATAAGGATCTTCGCTCCTCGCTTCAGGGCTGCTTTCTTCAGGAAATGCAGAGAATCGCGACCACCGAAGGGAATGGGAGCAGCCTCTTTGAATCCAATACCTGCGGGGATGAGAGCCATATCGGCATCCTCTTTCAGGCAGATGTACTCAGCGTTGGTCCCAAAGGATACTCCGCTTGAACCGAACACCCGCTCCCCGATGCTGTAGCGGGTAACTCCTTGTCCCACACTCTCTATCACACCGGAGAATTCAGTCCCCGGGACAGCCGGTTGTCGGGGTCTCCTGAAACCCAGCCAGAGCTTCATGGGAACCCTGAAGTAGAACGGGAAATCCATGCGACGCATTTCGCAGTCACCGGCTGTTACTGTAGTTGCCTCTACCCGGATCAGTACTTCCCTGCTTCCCGGGACCGGTTTCTCAAGCTCTACGATCTCCAGGACTTCGGGAGGACCATAGGCACTCCATCGCACCACTTTCATCCGTAATTCCTCCCTTTCAGCCAGTATACGGTGATATCGTACAAATCACAAATTCTCTCCCTAATTTCATGCAAATACTATGAGGGTCGGCTGATATGAGGAATTACGTAGCAACTGCCTATCACTTCAGCGCATCCGACCACTCAGGAAGCAGCTCCATGAAAATTGTATCGCAGCGTTCTGCCCCGCGCCCAATGCTTGAGTGCCACGTTCCGACTTCACGGAACCCGACCTTGCGGTAGCTGGCAATGGCCCGGGGATTGTCTGAATGAACCCGCAGCAGCAGAGAGCGTATGTTGAGGAAATCGAAGGCATACCGAGATAGCAGCTGCATGGCCTCAGTGCCATATCCCCGCCCAAGATACTCCCTGTCCCCGATAAATATACCGAGTTCCGCGGTTTGGTGTACCCGGTCCCAGTTCTGTACGCCACAGTTGCCGATCAGTGTATCCCGCGCTGCATCTATGATGGCATAGGCATGTTCCGAAGCAAGCCGTTCAAGGGCCTGCCGTTCCGAATGCTCATTGATGCTCATGGCCGCCAAAGTGAGGAAGCGGGTGATCTCAAGATCGTTCAGCCACTCGGTATACGTATGGGCATCGTCGATGCATATTGGTGAGAGGTAGCAGAGGCTGCCTGCAAGCTTCCTGAAATACTTCATTTCCATATCTCCACAGCCTCCCTCTGGGCCTTCATGATTATCTCGATACCCTCTTCTGCGCTGTCAAGAAGAGCGTTGAGCTCGCTCCGTGTAAAGACCCCCTGTTCCCCGGTTCCCTGTACCTCAACCAGCTGATCGTCACGCATGACAACGTTCATATCCACGGTCGCCCGTGAATCATGGTAGTAATCCAGGTCACAGATCAGCTTTTCGTCCACTATCCCGACACTGACGGCCGCCACCTGTCCTGTCAGGTAGTAGGCGGCATCAGGATGCCCCTGCTCACCGGCAAGCTTTTCAAGCGCTTCCACCAGGGCTACCCATCCCCCCGATATTGCCGCTGTCCGTGTTCCCCCGTCGGCCTGCAGCACATCACAGTCAATGGTGATGGAGACCTCCCCAAGCCTCTCCAGATCAACGGCCGCCCGGAGGCTCCGGCCGATCAGTCGCTGGATTTCCGTACCGCGGCCATCACGCCTGATACCGTCCCGTCGTTTACGTCCGCCTCCGGTACTGCCGGGAAGCATGGCATACTCGGCAGTGACCCAGCCCCTGCCGCTGCCGGTGAGAAACGGGGGAACGCAGTGCTCTATGGTAGCCGTACAGATTACCTTTGTATCGCCGAAGCTGGCCATGCAGGAGCCCGCGGGATATTTAATGATTTTGCCCTCAAAATGAATTTCACGCATACCGTCACCTCCTTATAGATCAAGCATAGCTGATAGGCAGAGAGCATGCAATATTCCGAGGGAAGATTTACCGTTTCCAGGGTATCAGCTATTGTAATTAATACTTTCTTATTATATCTTATTATTTCTAAACATTACTTATTATTCCACAGGAGCAGGTATGCAGAAGATATACTCAATAGATCAGGTGGCAAAGATTCTCTCCCTGCACCCAAAGACCGTTGGGGCCTACATACGCAAAGGCAGGATACAGGCGGTCAAGACCGGCAAGCAGTGGCGGATTGCAGAAGATGCCCTCGATTCATTCATGCAGCTGCAGCAGCCGGCGAGCAGGCAGGCACAGGAGAGCTACAGCCCGGAGCAATCTTTCACGGGTTCGGCAGCTGTCTCGGTCTCAACGGTGATCGATATTCAGGTGGAGAACGAGCACGAGGCCTACCGGCTCTCAACAACCGTCTTTGCCGTGCTGCAGTCAGAGTCTGCCAACGGCTACCGTGAGAACCGGGCTGACCGGATCGCCCCGCGCTGTGACTATACCTACTATCCGGAGGTAAGGAGAGCACGCTTTATTCTCTGGGGAGATATGGATTTCATCATGGGAATGCTGCAGTCCGTCAGGAACTTCATCTGAACCATGATATCAGGAGTGAACTATGAAACAGGTAACGTCAGAAAAAATCAGGAGACTGCGAAATCTCTCGGGTGCAGGTATCATGGAGTGCCGGCAAGCCCTGCAGAGTACCGAAGGTGATATCACCAAGGCTCTTGAGAAGCTTGAGGAGCTGGTCCGTACCGCAGCAGGGCACAGGGAAGATCGCGAAACAAAGGAGGGTCGTGTCTTTTATTCCATAGATAGATCTGCCGTGCATGCGGTAACGCTGCTCTGTGAAACTGATTTCGCAGCCGCGAATTCACTGTTTACTGAGACCGGAAACCGCTGTCTTGCAGTGCTGCGGGAGAAGCAGTGTGATTTCGCCACTCTTACTGAACTGGTAGCTGACGATATCCTCCGGGCAAAGTCACGGATCAAGGAGAATATGCGGCTCAAGAGTGCGGACTGGGCAGTTACCCGAGAGGGTGAATCCCTTGCCTGGTATGTGCATGAGGGGGACCGGATTGTCTCAGCCCTCTTTTATCGCACTCCCCCTGATGAAATTTGTGCAAACGGGACTTTTCGCCAGCTGATCAATGATATAGCGCTGCAGATTGCTGCCGAGGCTCCGCGGTTCACGGCCAGAACAGATATACCGGGGGAGTATCTTCACAACCTGGAGAAGACGCTGTACGCAGAGAGTGCTGAGCATGACAAGCCGGAGCGGGTACGAGAGCGGATCGTCAGGGGCAGGCTGGAAAAGAGGATCAGGCAGGAGACGCTCCTCGAACAGCCGTTTATCAGGGACGGGAGCCGGACTGTCGGGGAAGTGGTCTCCGAGACCGAAGATATTCTGGGAACCAAACTGGTAATTACCCGACTTCTCTACCAATCCGTGCTATAATTATACAAAAAGAGGTGTTTTCCCTTGAGATACAGATGCCTGGTCCTTGATCATGACGATACAGCGGTGAACAGCACACCACTGCTCCACTATCCGGCTCACCTGACGGTCATGGAGGAGCTGCGCCCCGGCGATAAGCCCATCTCCCTGGACGGCTGGATGTTAAAGAACTTCTCACCTGGAATTATGGAGTACATGGTGGATGAACTGCATTTCACTCCTGAAGAAATCGCCCGGGAGTACGATATCTGGCAGGAGTATGTCGCCGGGAGAAGTGCGGAATTCTTCCCCGGCTTCATCGACATGATACGCGGTTTTCATGACCGGGGCGGTATCATAACGGTGGTCTCACACTCTACGAGCGACTCAGTGATGGAAGACTATGCCACAGCGGGAGCCGACAACCTGATCCAGGCAGTCTTCGGATGGAACTTCGATGCCGAGAAACGCAAACCCAGCCCCTACCCGCTCCGTTCGATCATGGAACAGTTCAACCTACAGGCTGATGAGCTGCTCGTCATCGATGACCTTAAACCGGCGGTAACCATGGCACATGCCGTCGGGGCTGCAATAGGGGCAGCCGGATGGGGTATCATGGTATCTGAGATAGCCGATTACATGCGCCGGGTTTGTGATTATTACTTCCCAACAATAGATCATCTGGACCGCTTCCTGCAGCAAGATGCCGCTGTATAAAGCCTGTTTCATTGCACATACCTGGGTTATGCTCTATAGTTATTCCATCTGTCGCATAGTGTGAGGGAGAGAAAATGCCAGCAGCCATGAAGACGCTTTCACCAATCAACCGCTCGGACCGCACTGTACTGATCGATATTCCCGTTTCGCAGCTGAATGTCATATCACAGATATGCCTGACAGATAATTAGGACGGTCTGTATGGTAAACACAGCTCCACTGGTAGTGCTAGTCGGGGCAGCCAACCTCGACATCCTCGGATTCTCGGCAGATCCGCTCATCCCCCGGGATTCAAATCCCGGGCACATACGCCTCTGTGCCGGGGGCGTAAGCCGGAACGTGGCTGAAAACCTGGCCCGTCTCGGAATCAGGACCGAGCTGGTCACAGCTGTCGGTTCCGGGCTTGACGGAACATTCATCCTTGAGAGCTGTCGCAGAGCGGGAATAGGCATCCGGCATGTGCTGGAACTGCCAACCATGTCATCGGGATATATCGCCATGATGGATCATGACGGCGATATGGCCATGGCCCTCTCCGACATGTCCATATCCGACCACATTACTGCTGACTATCTCCGGGAGAAGGCCGATCTTCTCCTCTCTGCCGATATCATTGCAGCCGATACCTGCCTGCCCCCTGAAACGCTGGAGCATATTGTAACGGAGTATCCCGGAAAGATTACCTGCATCGATCCTGTTTCGGTCTCAAAGGGGAAGAGACTGATCCCGATCGTCGGCAGGATTCATACTCTCAAGATGAACCGGCTGGAAGCAGAAGCCATCTCCGGGCTGACGATAGGGAGTCGCGAGGATCTGGAACGCATCGGTACCCACTTCCTGACCAAGGGTACCAAACGGGTATTCATCACGCTCGGGGCAGACGGTCTCTTCTGGTGCACTCCAGGGGCTTCCGGATACCACCGATCGAAGTATGTCTCACCAATAAGCACCACCGGTGCCGGGGATGCATGTATGGCGGGAATCGTGTATGCTTCCCTGAACAATTATGGGACTGATGAGACCGTCCGCTTTTCCGCCGCCATGGCAGCCCTGGCTCTTTCCGGAGAAGATACGGTAAACCCGGACCTCAGCCTTGACGCTGTAAGAGGATATATGGAGGAGTGAATATCATGATAGAGGACTATATTGAGATTTGTGATGAAGTAGCAGAGGCTCTCGAACGGAAGGCCCCGATAGTTGCCCTTGAATCAACAATCATTTCCCACGGTATGCCCTATCCCGAAAATGTCGAGAGTGCGGCCAATTCCGAACGGATAATCAGGGAGACGGGTGCAGTCCCTGCTACCATTGCCGTTATCGGGGGTAAGATACAGATCGGGCTCACTGAACAGCAGCTGGAGTACATGGGGCGTGACAGCACCATCCGCAAGGCAAGCCGCCGTGACATGGCGGTTCTGCTCTCCCGGAAGATGGACGGGGCTACAACCGTTGCCACCACCATGCTCTGTGCCTCCATGGCAGGAATCCGCATCTTTGCAACCGGAGGAATCGGCGGGGTCCACCGTCATGCCGAGAAGAGTTTTGACATCTCCGCGGACCTGCAGGAACTGGCCCATACAGACGTTGCCGTCGTCTGTGCCGGGGCCAAGTCCATCCTTGACATCGGGTTGACTTTGGAATACCTCGAAACGCACGGGGTACCCGTAATCGGCTATAAAACCGACCTCTTCCCAGCCTTCTATGTGCGCAGCAGCGGCTACAACGTCGACTACCGTTTCGATACTGCCGATGAGATTGCGGCGATGCTTCATACCAAGTGGGAGCTGGGACTGCGGGGAGGGGCAGTGATCGCCAACCCGATCCCGGAGGCCTATGAAATGGATCCTGAATACATATCTGCCGTAATCGACGAAGCAGTAGCGGCTGCCGAACGCAACCATATTCGGGGGAAAGCCATCACCCCGTTCATCCTGGCCAGGTTGCACGAGCAGACGGGCAATAGGAGCCTTGCCGCCAACAAGCAGCTGGTATATCACAACACCAGGAGCGCGGCCGAGATTGCCATTGCATTTGAAAAATATAATACGTAGGGAAAAACTGCATAGAACATAATATTGCAATGCTATAATCAAAGATACTATGATAATTAAAGCAACTCTTTAAGCAAATCTTTCTTTTCTAATATCATACGAATCGACTTTTTCCAAATACTGCTGTCCTTCACATCAATCCCAAGAAATGTCCCCAACTCTTCAACAGTTGCACTGCCTGTTTTTTTTAAAAAGTGATCATAAAGCGGGATAAAATCACTACCGATCTCCTTAAATTTGTTATATATGGCTAACGAGAAAAGCAATCCAAATGTATAGGGGAAATTATAATATGTTACTGATGGGTTATAT
>CAZSBC010000101.1:0-10159 GCA_964605195.1 uncultured Spirochaetales bacterium
GTAGGGTTGGATGAAGTCGTATAGGGATAGATTCCCCAATCGAGATCACGCATGATTCCCAGCTGACCTTCCATCACCACACGCTTGTTCGAAAGGACCGCATCCCGAAGCAGGGGCACCGAATCAATGATTCTCTCTCCGAACTTCTCTTTCCAATCAGCACAGAGCTCCATCATCTCCTCTACCGTTACCTCGGGAAGACCGAAGAAGTCAAGGTCACGATTCTTTCTCGGTAAAAGCATTTCCAATCTGGTACGCAACCGCTCGGGATTAAGGATATCGACAGCCCGGATACCGATACGAGCAGCTTTGTCGGAATAGACAGGACCGATACCCCGCTTGGTGGTACCTACAGCCCAACCTTTCTTTCTGCTGGACTCTTCGGCACCGTCAAGCTGACAGTGGAAAGGCATTATGAGGTGAGCGCGCTTGTCGATGAAGAGGTTGTTTACCTGTACTCCAGCTTTGGCAACATCTGCAAGCTCCTGCTCCATCGTCGTGAAGTTGACCACCGTACCAGCACCAACCAGGCAGATTGTATCGGGATTGAAGATGCCTGAGGGCAGGATGTGCAGAGCGAATTTCCCGTACTCGTTGATAACAGTATGGCCTGCGTTGTCACCGCCCTGATATCTGACTACCATATCGGCATGCTGTGCCAGATAATCCACCAGTCTTCCTTTTCCCTCATCGCCCCACTGGGCTCCAACAATTGCGGTTATACTCATTCTTCAGACTCCTTCATAGTTCTGTGTCGCATGTCATGGTCATTAATATCATCAGCGTCCCATGGATACTTGATCCATCGGTCGTCAACTTCGATTGCGGGGAAATAGCGCTTTATTGCCGCAGGAAACTCGGCATCTTTCTTCTTTCGCTTGTTGTGAATGACCAGCACGGCAATTTCATCGGGTTCATGACGCAGGAGCTCAGAGACACAGTAGCTCAATGTGGCCCGGGTGTCATCGACCTCGTCAATCAGCAGCACCTTCTTGCCGGTCAGTTTCTTTTCGACTTCATCAATCCACTGGATCTTCTGCGGGACACCTGTAGGTTTATTATCCATGCCGTAGTAGGAGATCCCCACCGCAAAAATCGGACGGTTTATGAAGGTCTTCATGATCCTGGCTGGAATGAATCCTCCCGAGCCGATTGCGACAATCACATCCGGATCAAACTGTGAATTGATGATCTCAACCGACAGTTTCTTTACCGCCCTGTGAATCTCGTTGTACGTCACATAGAGCTTGTCATCCATAGACTCTCCTCACTGCAATTTATTGTACAGGCTGCATCTCTGCAATATAGGGCAGAGTTCTGAACTTCTCGGCATAGTCCAGACCGTAACCGACAACCCACACATCTGGGATTTCAAATCCGAGGTAATCGAGACCGACAGTGATTTCCCGGCGATCAGGTTTGTCCAGGAGGGCTGCCGTCTTCAGCGAGGCTGGTTTACGGGCCAGAAAGTTGCGTTTCAGATAATCAAGAGTGTACCCACTGTCAAGAATATCCTCAACGATCAGCACATCTCTACCAGCCAGGTTCTCACGGACATCCATGATCATGCGGACATTTCCGGACACATTGCCGCCCTCACCGTAACTCGATAGCGCTATGAAGTCTATGCTGTGGGGGACACCAAGCCTGCGGGCAAGGTCACTCAAAAAGATAAATGATCCCTTCAATACGCCAACAAGCACTATTTCACCGCTGTCGCGGTAATCTTCCGTTATCTGGCGAGCCAGCTCGGTAACTCGGCGTTGGATGGTATCGGCATCAATTAGTACCCGTATCAGATCATTTGAGAGGGGAGGTATTGTGATAGCTGACATGCAATGTCCTTGTATATGTAGTCTCAGCATGCCCGGCAGTCGAAACGTTCCTTACACTGTTCCGGAGGCTGACTGAAGCTGGTGATGTTTCCTATGCCATCATACTGATGACAGTTCAGAAAGTATCACCTATTGCATATCGGTAAATAACAGGATTGTCAAGGTGCGGGGGAGGTAATCACCTGAAGTATGGTTCATAAATCAGGTGATATTATCAACATTACAGCTTTCTGCATAAATGTCATTATTGACAAATCGTAAATAATTGTAAAAAATAAGTCCATAGGAGTATCTATCATGAGCAAAGAAATTCTTAATCCAGTATATATACGCTCTTTCGGATCTGCTGTACCGAAACGGGTGGTAACAAATGATGAGTTGACAAAAACCGTTGATACCACCGATGAATGGATCAGGTCACATACCGGGATTGGCTCAAGGCATCTGGCTGAAGATGGAGCGGCTACCTCCGACCTGGCTGCTGAAGCAGCCAGGGATGCTGTAAGAAGAGCCGGGATGCAGCTTGAGGACCTCGATTGTATCGTTGTGGCCACAGCCACCCCAGATTATGTCGGGTTTCCGGCTACTGCCTGTGTGGTACAGCAGAAACTGGGCCTGAACAAGATACCCGCTTTTGATGTGACCGCAGGATGCACCGGATTCATCTACTCCCTAGAAATTGCACTTGCCTTCATGAAAGACAGCCATATGAAGAATATCCTGGTCATCGGAGCCGAAAAGCTCTCCAGTATCATAAACTGGGAAGACCGCAATACCTGCGTGCTCTTCGGGGACGGGGCCGGCTGTGCAATTCTTTCCACCATCGATTCACCCAGGTTGCAGGAAGACAGGTCAGACCGCAAGTTCACCGCTCCACAGTTCATAGATTCGGTACTCTATGCTCAGGGTGACGGGTACTCATATCTGCAGGTCCCCCATGGGGGATCACAGAATCCCGTACAACCCGGGACGGTACGGAAAGAGGACGTCTCGCTCTATATGGACGGCCGGAAAGTATACACTTTTGCGGTGAAGGCAGTGAGTGATATCATACAGGAGCTTGCCGACCGCAATAATCTATCGCTTGATGATTACGACTGGATCATCCCGCATCAGGCCAATCTGAGAATTATCCAGGCCGCCGCCAGGCGACTCAAGATACCGATGGAAAAATTCTATCTGAACATCGATCGCTTCGCAAATACATCAGCTGCCTCAATACCCCTCGCAGCTACCGAGATGCAGGAGAAGGGTATCCTGAAACCCGGTGACGTTGTGCTGACTGTCGGGTTTGGTGCTGGATTAACCTATGGCGGAAATCTCTTTGTGTGGTAATATTTTTTGTGAGAGAATCGCTTTCTTGAAGGATTTCGATAATAACAGTATAGTCTAGCAGAAAGTGATAGATGACATTCTGCCGGATGCGAGTAGAGTAGAGGTGAATATGAAGAAGAGAGTCTGTTTTTTCCCCGGTCAGGGAGCACAGTATGCCGGTATGGGACGGGATCTGTATGAAGCGTCATCAGCAGTACGGGAAGTCTTTGAGGCTGCATCTGCGGCCACCGGACGAAACCTGAAGGAGCTGATCTTTTCCGGCAGTGAGGATGACCTCAAGAATACATCCAATACCCAGGTAGCCATCACCCTGGTCAGCGTATCGGCCTTCACGATTCTCAAGGAACGGGGCCTGCTCTCCGGGAATGAGAGTGAACCGGTTTTTGCCGGATTCAGCCTTGGTGAACTTTCAGCCTACTTTGCTTCAGGAATATATGATCTTGATACCTTGTTCAGGATAGCCAACATGCGTGGCAATCTGATGGCACAGGCTGCCGAAACTGCCGTGGAAGATTATGGAACGCTCGGTATGGCTGCAGTGATAGGTAAGGGCTTTGCTGAAGTGGAAACCATCATCCGTGAGAGCGGACTGAAAAATATCTACCCGTCAAACGACAACGGACCGAAACAGGTCGTAGTTGCCGGTGTCCAGGAGAGTATCGGGAAACTGACCGAAGCCCTGAAAGCTGCCGGGACAAGAAGAGTCATACCACTCAAGGTAGGAGCACCCTTTCATACCCCCTTTCTCATACCGGCGGCCGAAGAGTTTAAGGGCATGATCAGTGAATTTTCCTTCAGTGATCCGAAACACACTGTCTATACCAATGTGAGTGGTGATGTGGTAGCTTCGGCTGAAGAGGCCCGAGCCAATCTCAGCCGACAACAGATATCACCGGTACGCTGGACAGCAACAGTTGCCAATATCGCAGCTTCAGGTGAAATTGCTGCCTGCTATGAAGCCGGACCGGGAAAGGTGCTCAGCGGACTCTGGAAGAACAGCGAGCTCGATGTCCCCTGCCAGCAGGCAGGAACGATGGAGCAGATCGAAGCCCTATAGCGAAAGCAGGAGGATTGGTCGTATGGCGAGTGAATGGAGCGGAAAGAATATCATCGTAACGGGCGGTTCCAGGGGAATCGGTCTGGCGATTGTATCAGCATATGCCAATGAAGGGGCCAATGTCTGGTATCTGAGTAGGTCAGAGGCTGTCGTGCAGTCAGAACTGCAGCAGCGTGCTGCCGTTGCAGGTGGATCGGTAACCTGGATAGAGACAGATATGGGCAGTGAGGAGTCCATTGAAGCAGCTGTAAAGACGGTCCTGAGTGCTGTCCCTGCTGTGGATGTCCTAATCAACAATGCCGGGATAACCCGGGATGGCCTGATCATGCGGATGAAGACCGAAGCGTGGGAGGATGTCATGCGGGTAAATCTTACCGGGACATTCGTTGCCTGCAGGGCTCTGGCGCGACCGATGGCCAAGGCCCGTGGTGGAGCAGTCATCAATATTTCATCTGTAGTCGGACTGATGGGCAACGGTGGACAGACTAATTATGCGGCTTCAAAAGCCGGAATTATCGGGTTCTCAAAGAGCCTTGCCCGGGAACTGGCTTCCCGGAATGTGCGGGTGAATGTCATTGCCCCGGGATTTGTGGAGACCCAGATGACCGATGTGCTCACCGATGAGCAGAAAGATGCCATGAAGGGACAGATACCTCTGGGCCGCATTGGCCAGCCGGAGGAGATAGCGGCTGCCGTACTCTTTCTCGCATCGGGAAAGGCTGCCTATATTACCGGACAGGTCCTCACAGTTGACGGCGGTATGGTGATGTGAAGATAACCGGCTTATGCCGGATTAGTATAGAATAGAGGAAATGGAAAACAAGGAGATAACCAGTATGAGTGGAAAAGAGAGACGGGTTGTGATTACCGGTATGGGAGCCATAACTCCTCTGGGAAACAGTGTAAAGGAACTCTGGGATGGAATTACAGCCGGCCGATCCGGTATTGATACGATACAACAGATTGATGCAACCGATTACCCTTCTCAGGTAGCCGGGGAGGTAAAGAACTTCAATGCGACCGATTTCATGGACAAGCGGGAGGCGCGAACCATGGCGCGGTTCACCCAGTTTGCCGTGGCAGGTGCCATAGAAGCCATGCAGGATGCCGGGTTCGGTCCCAACGGGGAGGGCGGATATGATCCGGAACGGGTCGGAGTATACCTGGGAAACGGTATCGGCGGGTTCGAGATTGCAGAAGAGGGTATTATCAAACTGCATGAGCGGGGGCCGCGGGCCATTCCGCCAATGACCATCCCCAAGATGATAACCAATGAGGCCGGTGGGAATATCTCTATAAAGTTCGGACTTCTCGGTCCCTGTAACACCATTGCAACTGCCTGTGCCTCCGGCACCGATGCAATAGGAATGGCCTACATGGCTGTCAAGCATGGGACTGTTGAAGCTGCCGTAACCGGCGGCACAGAAGCTGCCATAACCCAGCTTGCAATTGGCGGATTCTGCCGGATACAGGCCCTTACTACCGGATTCAACGATCGCCCGCAGGAGGCCTGCCGTCCCTTTGACAAGAACAGAGATGGTTTCACGATCGGTGAAGGAGCCGGAATCCTTATCCTGGAAGAGCTGGAACATGCCAAGGCCCGGGGAGCGACGATCTATGCCGAACTGGCCGGGTACGGACAGTCCTGTGATGCCTTCCATCTGACCGCACCGAATCCTGAGGGACTGGGTGCTGCCAGGGCGATGAAGGCAGCCATGCGTGATGCAGGCATGCAGCCGGAGGATGTTGATTATATCAATGCCCATGGGACCTCCACGCCCGTGAATGATCCTATGGAGACCAAGGCGATCAAACTGGCCTTCGGGGAGCATGCCTACAAGCTGAAGGTCTCTTCCACCAAGTCCATGACAGCGCACCTGATCGGCGGAGCCGGAGGAGTCGAACTGATCATCTCAATCCTGGCGATCAGAGACCAGTTCTTTCCCTGCACGCTGAACTATACCGATCCTGATCCAGAGTGTGATCTCGATTATGTACCGAACAAGGGGTATAAGGGTAGGATAAGAGCCGCCCTCTCCGAATCCCTCGGTTTCGGAGGCCATAACGGAGCCCTGATCGTCAAGGAATATAAGGAATAGGTAAAATGGCCGAGACGTACCGTACCATAGAAGACCTGCTGCCCCATCGCGAACCCTTCGTGTTTGTCGACAGGCTGACCTACTGTACCCGGGATGAGGTGCATGGGGAGTACACCTTCAGGGGCGATGAGGTATTTTTCCAAGGTCACTTTCCGGGACATCCCATTGTTCCCGGGGTACTGCTGGTGGAGATGATGGCCCAGTGTGGGGGTGCCGGCATGAAACAGGCCGGGGTTATCCCAGAGAAGGGACTATTCTTCCTTGCCACCATTGAGAAGACCAAATTCAGGAAGGAAGTAAAACCGGGCGACACCTGTGTGATTGAGCTTAATAACCTACGGGCATCACGCTCTATGATCAAGCAGACCGGTAAGATCAAGGTGAACGGTGAGGTCTACACCGAAGCCACTTGGATGTGCATTGTTGGGGTTTCGGAGGAGTAGGCAAGGGAAATAAGTTCCCGACAAAAGAAAAGGGATGGTAGATGAGCTTCCTGCAATAAGATTGTTTTTTGCAGGAAGCCATAAAGCCAATCACCCTATAGGTATCCTGGCGCAATCTATTCACATGAGTGCCTGGATGTCGATTCCCGCCGTCTGCTGTCACTGTTCAGGTGCTGTTGAGATCCTCCGTATGATACCGTAGACCACTGCCAGAATCCCGATACATGCAATCGGCAGCCCCATAACCAGCGTAAGGGCACCGTCCGCCCATACCTGGAATACCAGGATCCACTGCAGACCGTACCACACAATGAGGAGAATCCCGGCTGTCAGCTCATACTTCCAGAGCAGGATGGAGCTGAGCAGGAAAACAAGGAAGAGCAGGTAGACCGAAGTATCGGCAAAGGTCGAGTCGTGCAGCAGGGGAGATTTCTCCATGATGAGGAACAGTATGTAGCCGACCATAGCAAATACACCCAGGATCCGCAGGATCCTCCGGAAGATGAGAAGGCGATGTTCTGTCACAGGCAACCTCCTGGCTGGTCAGGGGCGGTTCTCCACGAACTGGATTCGTATCCCGTCGGGATCGGTGATGTAGAGGAAACTGATGTGCGGGTTGGGGACATAGGGGCCGTCAATCTCCTCATATCCCCTGGTTTTCAGGAAAGCTGCCTGTTTCTCCAGTGACTCCACCGTGAAGCCCAGTGAAATATCACTTCCGTGGTGCGGTTTCGGGTTATCGGTATTGCTGATCAGTTCCACGGCAGTACCCCCTGAACCGGGTACAAGAAAGGTAATCTCCCGCTCCGGGTCCGGCTTGAACCGGCGGGTGACTGACAGACCGACTGTTTCGGTATAGAAGGCTACCGATGAATCCATATCCGTGACATTGATCGTTACCCAGCAGAAATCCATATTCACCCTCCTGTCCCTGTTCTCCAGTCATTCCCATAATACAGCAGCCCTGCGGTTCTGTACAGGTTTTGGCATCGTAAGTATAAAAAAACCTGCCGGGACATATCCGGCAGGCTGGTTCTCACGGTACGGCATCCTAGGTATCAGCCGATGACATCCCGGTAGTTCTTCAGGAAGGTTGAGCCTCCGTCATAGATATAGTGCATGTGCATGTGCACCCGGGTCTGCATCTTCTCAATGAAAATCTCGGCAATTTTCAACTTGCGTTCGGAGAATTCAGCATCACGAAGCAGCAGGTAGGCCTGGACAAGGTCGGTTGCCATCTCCACAAGCCTGCGGGAGTGGAAGGTGGTAAAATTCTCGTCATCGTTTTCCCGTACCGAGATCAGTGCCTTATCGAAGTCCAGACGGGCTCTTCTGATCTTTTTCAGAAGTGCGGGAGCATAATCGTATTCTTCACTGTCATACTCGTCGAGTATGGAGGTGGCGGTTCCCGAAGTGACCCCGCCTATGGCAGCAACAATCTGAAGTTGAGTGGTTCCCTCGTAGATGTTGGTGATACGGGCATCACGATAATGCCTTTCCACATTGAACTCCTGCATATATCCTGTACCGCCATGTATCTGGAGGGCATCATAGGAGACCTTGTTGGCAATTTCAGTATTGTAGGCTTTGATCATCGGGGTGAAGAGGTTGGCCAGCCGGGAGTACTTCTTCAGGTCCGACTTGAACTCAGCCCTTCTTTCCGGGTACTTCTCGGCCATTTCTTCCAGCCCCTCTTTTAGGTCGACAATCTTGGCTGTTTCGTAGAGCAGGGTCCTTCCCGCCTCAATGGTTACCCGCATATCGGTGAGCATCTCAAATACCGGCGGCAGGACACGCACCGGCGACCCGAACTGGATCCGTTCCCGGGCATACTTGTCTGCCTCCCGGTAGGCTGCTTCGGCAATGCCGAGGGCCTGGGAAGCTATGCCGAGACGGGCGCTGTTCATCAGCCACATGGTATACTTGGTAAGTCCGCGACGGCGTTCCCCGACCAGGGTTGCCGGAGCGTTGTTGAACTGCAGTTCGCAGGTCGGTGAGCCGTGAATCCCCAGCTTATGTTCAATGCGACGGATCTTCATGTGCTCATCCCGCTTATAGAGAAAGAAGGAGAGTCCCCGGGCACCGGTCTGCCCCTCTTCGCTCCGTGCAAGCACCAGGCCGACCTTACCGTTGCCGTTGGTGATGAATCGTTTTACCCCGTTGAGGACCCAGTTGCCGTTCTCGTCCTGGGTAGCCCGCAGGTTTACTGCCTGCAGGTCGCTGCCGGCGTCGGGTTCGGTGAGGATCATCGATGAACCGTATTCACCCGAACAGAGCTTAGGCAGGACATCTGCCTTCTGCTCCTCAGAGGCAAACTTGTTGATCGTCTCACCGATATCCTGCTGCAGTCCGAAATTGAGGAAGGATGCATCCGCTCTCGCCACTATCTCCCCGGCAATGGTGAGCATGGTTGTGGGAAAGTTCAGCCCCCCATATTTTCTCGGCATACAGAAGCCCATCAGATCAGCCTGAGAGAACATATCCTGAACCTCTTTGGTTCCGGGAGCGTATACCACCTCCCCGTCTATCAGCTGGGCACCCAGTTCGTCAATCTCAGCTGCCTTGGGTTCAAGCGTCTCTCCGCAGATCTCCCCGATGATGGAGAGGACTTTCTTGTAAGAGTCCATGGCATCCGATACATCGGTGGGAGCGTGGGGATAGAGTTCTGCCTCCCTGAAATTGTCTTCCCGGTAGGCTATTACCCGGTCAAGATCAATATGTTCCAGCTGGAACAGAATGTCTTCATTGTCCAAAAAGAAATTTTCCATGGTCTACCCCTTAGTTCTTGGCCTTGAAAGCCTTGATAAATTTCGGAATTACGTCATTGAGGTCCCCGATGATGCCGTAATGTGCTATCTGGAAGATCGGAGCTTCAGGATCGGTATTTATGGCTATGATCCTTGCCGACTCATCCATTCCTGCCCGGTGCTGCACAGATCCGGAGATACCGCAGGCTATATAGAGCTTCGGGCGCACTGTAGTCCCGGTCTGCCCCACCTGGTGATCCTTTGGAATCAGTCCGGCGTCAACAGCGGCACGGGATGCCCCGACTTCGCCTCCGAGAGTGTGGGCAAGATCATAGATCAGCTTGAAGTTCTCTTTTGTCTCAACGCCGATTCCACCTGAGACTATGATATGGGCTCCCTTGAGGTTGACACTCTTCTCCTCCTTGATCCTCTTGAGCATTACCGAGGGAAAGTAGGAATCATCAAGTTTCGCTTTGACCGAAGTTATCTTGCCCTTGTAAGCGCTGTCAGGGTCTGTCATCTTCATGACGCCCTCACGTACTGTTGCCATCTGCGGCTTCTCCTCAGGAGATACGATGGTTGCTATAATATTCCCGCCGAATGCCGGCCTGATCTGGTAGAGGATGTCGGTATACTCCACACC
>CAZSBC010000101.1:10169-11961 GCA_964605195.1 uncultured Spirochaetales bacterium
AGCCATCTGCGGCCATCGGTCATAATTTATAATCGTTGCGATGATATTTCCGCCGAAAGCCGGTCTTACCTGGAACAGCAGGTTTTTATAGATTTGACCGTTCTTGGGCGTCTTATGGTCACCGATCTGCAGGTCGGTACAGTCGGCCGTAAGACCCACCTTCAATTGCGATGCAATACGGGGACCCAGATCCCTTCCGGTGGTTGTAGCCCCATAGAGCACGATCTGCGGCTGCTCCCGGGTGATGATATCGGTCATGACCTTCGTATACGGTAACGGTGTATAGTGCTCGAGTCTCTCATCCTCAACCACGAACAGTGCATCAACACCGTAGGGAATCAGGGTTTCTCCTGCCTTCTTTATATTCTTGCCGATCAATACACCGCTTACTGTTACCCGCAGCTGATCGGCAAGCTCCCGTGCCTTGCAGAGGAGTTCCGTACTCACTTCTGCTATCTGCCCATCATCCTGCTGAACAAATACCATTACGCTGTTCTTTGTACTCACATCTCGCTCCTTCTAACCAAGTGTATGATCTGCAATCAGTTCGTGAACCATGCCTGATATGGCTCTATCAGTATTGTCGATCATGCGGATGTCCCCCGATACGAGTACAACCGATTCTATATTCTTTACCTTAGTAGGTGACCCGGCCAGTCCGCAGCTATCCGGGTCAGCCCCGATCGCGTTGATATCCCAGAGACTGATCGGCTGGTCAGTTTTCCGCTCCACGCCTGAATCTATGTAGGATTCATCGTATTTCTCCTCGGACATCTCGGCAGATGCGTTCTTGTAGGACATCACCTTGATTACTGATGGCGGTCGCGGATGATACCCTTCGTCCGTGATGGTGAGCAGCACGGGAAAGGGGGACCTCACCACTTCGTAGCCGCCTTCAATGGAGCGTCTTGCCGTGATTTCAC
This sequence comes from uncultured Spirochaetales bacterium, assembly GCA_964605195.1. GTDB lineage: Bacteria > Spirochaetota > Spirochaetia > JABMQR01 > JABMQR01 > CAZSBC01. Next base: position 11,093 of record CAZSBC010000101.1, read on the forward strand.
GTTTTTTCGCATCAATACTCTCGATTTCCGAGACACAGGTTATCTGGTTTATACCCAGCTTCTCCGCTGTCTGAGGACCCACCTGGGCGGTATCGCCGTCAATCGCCTGGCGTCCGCAGAGGACCATGTCATATGATCCGATTTTTTCAACAGCACATTTCAGGGCATAGGATGTGGCAAGCGTGTCGGCACCGGCAAATTTCCGGTCAGAGATGAGCGCCACGGAATCTGCTCCCCGGTAGAGGGATTCCTTGAGAACCTGGATTGCCGAGGGCGGTCCCATTGTCAGGACATGAACCAGCGTTCCCGGGTTTTTGTCTTTAATTTGCAGTGCAGCCTCGAGAGCATGCAGGTCTTCCGGATTGAATATGGCAGGAAGGGCCGTTCGGTTGACGGTACCGTCTTCCTTCATTGCCTCCCCGGTTATGTTCTGGGTGTCAGGAACCTGTTTTACCAGAACAATCAGATTGAATCCCATGTATTCCTCCTTATCACATGTACTGTAAGTGGGGTTCATCCCCTGCCGACATACCTGATAATATGTATGATGCGTTGGATGCCGCAGGGAAGAGTATTGGTCTAATCTATCACATGATTACAGTTTCATCAATTTTTTATAGACAAAGAGAGCTCACTTTGTCAGAAAAAGTTGTATACACAGGAACCTGCTCAGATGATCCGTAAGGAAACCCGGACTCCCTTCGGGCCTATCTGTCATGCTTTTCAGGAAAACAGGCGAGGTTCCTGATACCCGGGTTATTTTTTTGCTGAATTACGGTACTATTGACAGAGAAGATCTCTCTCAAGGGATCAGGACCTATATTTCTATATTTTTCGCACTACAGGAATCAGTCGGTCATCCTGCTGAC
>CAZSBC010000102.1:0-11707 GCA_964605195.1 uncultured Spirochaetales bacterium
TTTTGCAAAAAAAATGCACTATGAATGTTTATCACAGTGCATTGCATTATCTGATAATACAAGTAATTACATCAGATCTCTTGCTTTTCGGGCGGTATTTCCGGTTTTTTCACAGACAGCTACATGCCGTAATTTTCCATTCTGAAAAACAGATTTCATTTTTATGGTACCACCCCATCGGCTGGTGAGCTGCAAGGCGCCTTCTCGTCGTGCGTTTTTGGATATAGGACCTGCCATAATATTATTCCTCCATACAGTATACTACCAGCACAATATATACAATCTTTTCTTTTTGGTCAAATAGCGACAATCCAATACAAAAAAGAATTGTCATGATCATCAGATATAATTACTATTACAGATAATGTTTGCAAAAGTTACCATTCTTTTACGATTATTCTTTCTCTTGCCTGTCTATATATACCGGTTGATAATATCACCATGGCTGAAACCTTCCTGCATATATACCCCGACCTGCTCCCAGTACATGATCACAGCCGTCAAGAGACATGGAATCTTTCGTGGATTCTTCATGGGATTGTTGAGAATAGGACGATGTCACGGCAGTTTTTTCAACGGCGGTGACGACGCTGTCCCGGAACACTTTTCCATGCAGAACATCTTTGCAAAATATGTAGATTTCAGAAAGAGGCGTCAGTCCTAATTTTCCGCTATCTGACGGATAAACGGCAGAAGAGCTTCGAGGGCAGTTTCATTATAGCCACCCTCCGGGATAATCAGGTCGGCAAACAATCTTGTGGGTTCAATAAACGAATAGTGACCGGGACGAACAACCTCTACGTACTGATTGATAACCGATTCCACAGTCCTTCCCCGCTCCTCGACATCCCGTTTCAGCCTACGAATAAATCTAATGTCATCCGGTGTGTCTACATAGAGCTTAAGATCAATCAGATTTCGTATAACCGGATCAGTAAGAATCATCAGCCCTTCAATTATTACCAGGGATTTCGGGGAGATCGCTATGGTTTCCGGCTTGCGGCGGTGATGCACAAAATCATACTGCGGCATGCTTATGGCCTTGAATTTTTTAAGATCAGAAAGATGCCTGTAAAGCAGTTCATTATCGAATGCATCAGGATGATCAAAATTATAGGCTGTTATGCGCTCATTATTTACATATTCTGCTGATCTGTAGTAGTTGTCCTGCGGAATGAAGACAAAGTCGGGGATTATCTCGGCTATTTTTCGCGCAATAGTTGATTTACCGGAACCGGAGCCCCCGGTAATTCCTATAATTTTCACACTTCTTCCCATATATTCACCCTGTAACAGCAAATAGCTCTTGTAGTATAATTACTGTATCATACAACAGTACGACTAACAACTGACACACTATTGATGAGAATAATTTGATGAGTACACACAGACGATTAACTATCTTGATTTTGCTACTCCTGCTGACAGCTTTCACCAATGCCTATGCTGCAGATATTGCCCTTGCAAGCTGGAACATACGCATCCTCTCTGACAACAGTCGGGATGATGCTGAATTGCGACAAATCGCATCCATTATTACCCGCTATGACATTCTGGCCGTACAGGAATTACGTGATGAGAAGGTGCTGATGAGGCTTCAGCGCATGCTTCCGGCTGAATGGGACTATATTGTCTCCGATCCTGTTGGACGGGGTGTTAAGGAACGCTACGCCTACCTCTTCAACCGGGAGTTGGTTGAACCGATTGGGCAGGCCTATATTTTTCCTGACCCGTATGACTTGTTTATCAGAGAACCGTTTGTTGCTCACTTCAGGATTGATGGCTTTGACTGCACCCTTGCCACCATACATACCATCTACGGTGATGCTATAGCCGACAGAAGAGGTGAAAACAGCCGCCTTGATGATGTTATGGAGCGCATTGATGCTGCCAACGGCCGGGAAGATGATCTTATCCTGCTGGGTGATTTCAATTTACCGCCTGATGATCCGGGATGGGAACTGTCCGGGTACCGCAACACCATCTCCAGCTGGGAGATGACAACGATCAGTGACAGCAGCAGCTATGACAATATCTGGATTAATACCGCATCAGAGCTTGATATAACCATTAGCGGATATGAAATCTACCGCTTCGATGAGATGCTCTTTAAGAATGACGACAGATATGCAAGTATCTGTTGCTCGGACCATCGCCCGGTAGCGCTCTTCTTCAGTACAAGCGGGGATAACGACTGGGCTGGTGATTATCAGACGATTGCCACTGCTCTTGCTGCCGACCGAGAGAACCTCCCCATTGCCCCATCAGCATATGCCCATATCGATGGTACGATGATCGAGATTCGTGATGCAGTGTCACAACCTACTGACAGTGAAGCTGTAATACTGCGCAATCTCAGTACATTGCCCATACCACTGGCAGGATGGACTCTCGGGGACCTGAACAATCCCTATGCCTATGAGTTCCCACCCGATACGGTTATCGCCTCACGGGAGAGTATCATCATGCACCATTCGATCCTCAGCTTTATCATAAACAACAGCGGTGAACAGCTCTTCCTCAAGCGACCGGACGGGGTAACGGTATCTACCTGGAGTAATTGAAACAGTTGTCTGCTGGCAGGTGATATGCTATTTTAATGTGAAATATATGCAATCAGGGAGTAAGTACATGCGTCTGACAAGAAAAGTGTTTTCTGATCTGGCCATCTATATGATCGGCTTCGGCCTGGTTATCGGAATAGTTTTCCCCCTGTTTGTCAAGGCTGCCGGTGTTCCGGAGGAGTATGTGAGAAAACCGCTGTTTATCATCCTTTGTATAATCGCCGGTATTCTCGTTGGTACTGTCAATGTCATCATAACCAGGCAAGTAGTCGGCAGACGGTTGCGTCTGCTTGCCGACCGGATGAAATTCGTCGACAGCAAGATCATATCCGGACTCACCTCCACCGAGCTTGCCGAGTGCACCGAGGAGAGTTGCAAGATATCTGTTGATTCCGACGATGAGATAGGAGAAAGTGCACAGGCTTTCAATGATCTAGTCAACACACTTGCAAACTCCATGCGTAACGAACATGCTATCAAGGCATTCAATGAAATGCTGGCCAGCAAATTGGAACTTGACCAATTGTCTGAGAATGCCCTGGTTCAGATACTTGCCTTCATGCAAGCTGAAGCTGGAGCTATATTCTTTGAACAGGGCGGCGAGCTGCACTTAGCTGCAGCAATGAACATTACCAAACCCGAAACCCTTCTTACAGACAGTTCGATATGGCAAGTTGTGAAGACAAAGCAGCGTAAGCTGCTTAATCTCTCACTCCAGGTTCAAGTCAACACTCCCCTCGTTTCCTTCACACCGGCCCAAACCCTGATTGAACCATTAATTTATGAGCATCTCGTTATCGGTGTGATCATCATTGCTTCGTCGAACCGGTTCCTCAGTGAGAGTATGTACGGTTTTGAAATGTTTGCCCGTGGGGTAGCCCTGGCGTTACGCAATGCCATCACCTATGACCAACTGCAGAAGCTTGCTGCCAATGATCCCCTTACAAACCTCTACAACCGCAGATTCGGCATGATCCGCTTTACCGAAGAATTTACACGGGCAGTTCGCAGTACCCTGCCCCTCGGAATCATCATGTTTGATATTGATCACTTTAAATCATTTAACGACACATATGGCCATATAGTTGGGGATAAAGTGCTGGTAACAATAGCCAGGATCGCCAGAATGGCGATACGGGAAGGTGATTTCCTTATCAGATATGGCGGAGAGGAGTTCATGGCCGTACTGCCGGGGGCAGCATACAGCGATACGCAGTTTGTTGCTGAACGATTGCGACATATGATAGAGGACTGTTCTGTGCAACACAACAGTCAGACTCTTCATGTGACCATAAGTGCAGGTTATACATCCTATCCTGAAAATGAAGTAAGTGATGAACAGCTCTTCATCCACAATGCGGATAATGCTCTCTATACGGCTAAGGGTTCCGGAAGAAACTGTATTCAGGGATATGAAAAATAGGCGAGAAACCGGAAATCCGATCTCTCGCCAAAATTCGGGCTGAGTGGATTCGAACCACCGACTTCTTGGTCCCGAACCAAGCGCGCTAGCCCCTGCGCTACAGCCCGTAGGGTACGGGAGCGACGGGGATTGAACCCGCGGTCTCCGGCTTGACAGGCCGGCGCGATAACCAGCTTCGCCACGCCCCCCTACGAAAGACCACTATAAATCATAGATGAATTAAATGTCAACTGGTATCGTTTATTGACTCTTTATTTCCTTCATGCTATTTTTTTGCAGTGCTTATGTTAATACTACTGAAAAGAAAAGGATCCTTGCATGGCTGCAAACAACATTTCTGATATTACAAAGAAAAAGCCGGAAAAGAAGAGATTAAAACTATCCTGGATACTGAGTCTGATCTTATTGGCCCTGGTTGTCGTCGCATTCGGTTTATCGCCGCTTGCAGGAGCGTTTGGAAACAATTCGTCGGAACTCATCTTCGGCTACTACAACGGCGAGCCCATCGAATTCTCCTATAACAGCTATTTCTACAAACAGCGCGAACAGATTGCATCAAACTGGGATACCGAAGCATCCAGCACCTCCTATGAATACCAGATTTATCAGATCTGGAAACAGGCCTATGACAATACAGTTATGCATACTGCCCTGATGCAGGAGGCAGCCAGCAGCAACATGGTTATCACCCCTGATGCGGTTGACCGCTACCTACTCAAATCCGGTCCTTATATCAGGGACGGGAAGTTCGACGAGGAACTCTATAACTCCGTATCTGAAATCACAAAAAGCAATATACGGAACGAGGTCGAAGATTCTCTGCTGATACAGAATATTCAGAGTGATCTCTTCGGCTCCTACAGTGCTCCCGGCGAACTTGAGTTCATAGCCTCCATGGGGACCTCAGAGAAGGCTTTTGACTATGTGGTACTGCCGCTATCCCTCTATCCTGATGATCTTGCTGCAGCATACGGAACATCCAATAGTAACCAGTTTACTGCAATCGAAGTCAGTGTTATCACTTTCTCATCCGGTAGCAGACAGGATGCAGAAGCAGTGCATGAGCGGCTCAGAAATAACGAACTAACCTTTGAAGAGGCCGCCCGTACATACTCTATTGACACCTTTGCCGAGGATGGCGGACTCATTGGGAAGGTGATGTTTCATGAAGTACGTGAAAACTTCACTACCGAGGAAGATGTTAACCGTATTTTTTCACTAGAGAACGGTGAGATCTCCGATGTGCTTGAGACCCCGTATGGATACAACATCTACCGTGCCAACAGTAATCCCATCCTGCCGGATTTTTCCGATCCTGAAATCCTCTCTTCGGTAAAGGAGTACCTGATCATTAATGAACGCGGAGAGGTTGAAGATTATATAATCAGCATGGCAGAAACGTTGCTTTCCAACAGCTCTGAATCGGCAGCAGATACCCTCGGGACAATTGCCAGGGAAAACGATCTTACTGTTTACAGTACCGCATCCACTCCGGTCAATTTTGGAGGAACCCTCTTCCTCAAATCCTTTGCCAACACCGATGAGGAGGGATATATCGCCAATCTGGAGAATGAGGAGACCTCTCTGGTGACTTTGTACCAGACTCCTGCAGAAAGCTTCTCAGAACCGATTCTCATCGATTCTGGAGTACTGCTCTCAGTATGCACCGAGGATGTTAACGCAGAACCGCAGACAGAAATACTCGAACTCTACTATCCCTATCTGGTACCGCAGATTCAGCAGAATGACTACACAAATGCTGTATTCACCTCAGACCGTTTTGAGGACAACTTCATGAGTACCTTTCTGAATTCGGTACTGGCTTCCGATTAGTAATTACAGATAATGCATAACGAATGGTTAAAGGGCTGCTGCTGCGGCCCTCTTTTTATTTACTCTGAATCATCGCCCTTCAGCACAGAGAGAAACGCCTTCTGGGGTACTTCAACATTTCCCACCATCTTCATGCGCTTCTTTCCCTCTTTCTGCTTTTCAAGCAGTTTACGCTTGCGGGAGATATCACCTCCGTAGCACTTGGCAGTGACATCCTTTCGGTATGCAGAAATCGTCTCTCTGGAAATGATTGTACTCCCGATAGCACCCTGGATAGCAATTTTATACTGCTGCCGTGGAATCTCGTTCTTGAGCTTGCGACACACTCCCCGAGCCCTAGCCACTGCATTATCACGGAATACCAGTTGGGAAAGCGCATCGACAATTTCACCGTTTACAAGGATATCAAGCTTGACCAGATCGGTTGTCTTGTAGCCGGTCAACTCGTAGTCAAATGAGGCATACCCCCGACTTACCGACTTCATGCGGTCATAGAAATCAAACAGTACTTCTGCTAGCGGCATCTCGTAGATCAGCTCGACCCGCTTCTCATCAAGATAGTTCATTGCTGTCTGTAGACCACGTTTTTCCATGCAGAGATTGATTATCCCCCCGACATAATCCGTCGGTGTTATGATATTTGCCTGTATATAGGGTTCACGGGTAGAATTTATCTGCATCGGATCCGGATAAGCAAGCGGATTATTAATAATCTGCTCTTCACCGTCCTTAGTCTCAACAAAGTAGCGTACTGAAGGTGCTGTAAAGACAATCGACAGATCGAATTCACGCTCTATTCGCTCTTGGACCACTTCGAGGTGCAGCAGCCCGAGAAATCCGCATCTGAACCCAAAGCCCAGCGCCGCCGAGGAATCCTTCTCATAGACAAGCGAGGCATCGTTTAGTTTCAGCCTGTCGATTGCTGCATGCAACTCCTCATAATCGTTCGAGTCAACCGGATAGATTGAAGAGAAGACAACCGGCTTGACCTCCTTGAAACCGGCAAGGGGCTTCTGGCAGGCATTCCGAACAGTAGTGATCGTGTCCCCGACCCGGATATCGGCAATATTCTTGATACCCGCTATCATATAACCTACGTCACCGGCCTGCAGGAAACGCTGTTTCTTGAAACCCATCTGGAATTGTCCAAGTTCCTCAATCTTGTATACTGAGTTACTGAACCAGAATCTGACCTCTTCATGTACGCTGAACGTACCTTCAAAGACCCGTAAATGGATGATCACTCCACGGTACGCATCATAGTGGGAGTCAAAGATCAATGCCTGGGGAGGGTTATCGACCGAACCTGATGGAGGCGGAATGTATTCAACAATCAATTCAAGAAGTTCGTCTACTCCATAACCTGTTTTTGCCGAAACCTGAGCGGCGATATCAGGATCAAGTCCCAGATCATGATCAATCTGATGCTTGATTCTGGGGATATCGGCACTCGGCAGATCTATCTTGTTGATAACTGGAATAATTTCAAGATCATGCTCCATAGCCATATACATGTTGGCCAGAGTCTGGGCTTCAACGCCCTGAGAGGCATCAATCAGCAGCAGGGCCCCTTCACAGGACGATATAGCCCGGGAAACCTCATATGAGAAATCAACATGCCCGGGAGTATCGACAAGGTTAAGCTCGTACTCTGTTCCATCCCCTCCTATGTATGGAATGGTGACAGCCTGGGATTTTATCGTTATCCCACGTTCGCGCTCAATATCCATGGAATCCAACATCTGATCAATTCTTGTACGTTCGTCAACCAGATGAGCACGTTCAATGAAACGGTCAGCCAGAGTGGATTTGCCGTGATCTATATGAGCAATGATACAGAAATTTCTTATGCGCGACTGAGGATCACCCATGTATGCCATCCACGTTACTTCAGGTTTGTTACTGAGGCTCGCTCACCAAGACCAAGCAGAACACGGATCTCATCATCATCCAGGGTCTCACGCTCAATTAGGGCATCAGTGATCTTCTGCAGTTCTTCCTTATGACTTTTAAGCAGTTCCCTGGTCTCTGAAAGGGCCTTGGAGAGAATCTTACGTATCTCAGCATCGATCTTCATTGCCGTCTCTTCAGAGTAATCCTTGTGCTGAGCAATCTCCTTGCCGATGAATATCGGTTCATCCTCGTCACCATAGGAGACAAACCCCAGAGGACTCATCCCCCACTCGGTAACCATCCGACGGGCAATACTGGTGGCCTGCTTGATATCATTCGAGGTTCCCGTAGTGGTTTCACCGTAGAACAGCTCCTCGGCGACAAAGCCACCCATCGTGACCTTTATGAGGTCCTTCAGGGCACTCTCATTCTTTGTATAGGTATCTTTTTCAGGTAGCGAGAGCGTGACGCCAAGCGCCCTGCCATGGGGAATTATCGTAACCTTGTGGAGGGGATCGATGTTCTCGAGATAATAGTACATCAGGGCATGGCCGGCCTCATGATAGGCAGTGGCAGTCTTCTCTTCAAGGGTCATGACCTTCGACTTTCTTGCCACCCCAAGAAGGATCTTGTCACGGGCCTCCTCAAAGTGGTTCATTGCGATTAGCTTACTGTTCGTGCGCGCTGCAAAGAGCGCCGCCTCATTCACCAGGTTCGCCAAATCTGCTCCTGATGTACCCGGAGTAGCCCTTGCTACCCGCATCAGGTCAACACTCTTGTCCAAATGGAGCTTACGGCAGTGGATCTTTAGAATATCCTCGCGCTCCTTCACATCGGGCATATCAACGACAACCTGTCGATCGAATCTTCCCGGTCTCATCAGGGCAGGATCAAGAACATCAGGCCTGTTTGTGGCTGCAATGACAATGACTCCTGTCTTCGTATCGAAACCATCCATCTCAACCAGCATCTGATTCAGCGTCTGCTCACGCTCATCATTACCGCCACCGTATCCGGCTCCCCGGGATCGACCTACCGCATCAAGCTCATCTATAAAGAGGATACACGGGGCATTCTTCCGGCCCTGTTCAAAGAGGTCCCTAACCCTGCTCGCTCCTACCCCTACAAACATCTCCACAAAGTCAGAACCTGACATATGGAAGAAGGCAACTCCCGCTTCACCGGCTACTGCCTTGGCCAGGAGAGTTTTCCCGGTTCCCGGCAGGCCTACTAGCAGGACACCCTTCGGAATCTTGGCCCCGATATCAATGAACTTATTGGGATTCTTCAGGAAATCGACAACCTCCTGAAGTTCATACTTCGCCTCTTTCTGCCCGGCAACATCGGAAAAAGTGATCTTGATATCACTCTCCTTGTACTCCTTGGCCCTGCTTTTACCGAAGGAGAAGGCTTTTCCGCCAGCACCCTGGGTCTGCTTGTACATGATCCAGAAGAACCCGATAAAGATGACCCACGGCAGCAGCTGCAGGATAATCTGGAAGAACGGCGTCCCCTTGACGCTCCCAGTTACACGAATACCGTTATTGAGCAGCGTCTGCATCAGTTCATCATCGAAATAGGGTATCCTGGTAGAATACCGTAAAGCGGGGGTAGCTCCGCTCTGGTTGGAAAGAGTGAAATAGACATCACTGGTATCCATGATCTCTACAGAGGAAACCTGTCCCGACTCCACATAGTTAAGGAACGTGGAATAGGGCACATTCTGGGATGTTCCTGATCCATTGGAGAACAGCACGATCCCAAACATGATGATCAGTGAAATAATAAAAAACAGTGCAAACCTGTTTTTACCGAAGTCAAATTTTGGTCCCATATTGTTTTTGTTATCCGGTCCGTTACTGTTATTTTGTGCGCTCACTCTATCTCCCTGTAATCACTACTCTTACCATTATTAGATCATTCTGGACATTTGGTAAAGCAGTCACTCTGTCAGAGATCCTGTTTTTACCCCCGTACTGTGATCCGAGTACAGCGATTACCCCTTCTGTATCCTCAAGAATTGGAATTTTCCATCGCATATCCGGTGGAATCCGCCATTCATTGAACAGCTTGCTGACAGCCTTGGTACCATGAACCGTTGTTATGCAGTCCCCATCAAGAACCGATCTGGCAATACATCCGTTCTGCAGGATTTCACTGTTGATCCAGATATCCGTTGATTCCCTGTCAAACAATGCTTTTCTGCACTCCAGAAGCACATTGCCAGGTAATCTGGTTGAATCATCTCTGACGACTTTAAGATACTTATTTTTTTGCTTATGGACAACATCAACTACCCAAAAAAACTTCGTTGCATCTGCGCAGCAGGTTGTACTTCCCACCTCGAGAAGACGAACTCTCGTCGATCCTGACCTGTTTCCGCGTTTTCTCTGCAATTCATCACTGTTGAGGAACAGCAGCGGACGTACGGTCTGATAGGAAAGCCGCTCTGAGAAATCGTGTTCAAGCCGGTTCCAACAAAACCGGAGGAACTGCCAGCGGTTGTAGCGGTCAAGCTGCAGAAAAAAGTGCAGGGAAAATGAGACCTCGGAAGAGATATCAGCAACCTGCAAAGCCTGAGCATAGAGACGCTCCTGCTCCACGGTGACCGTGTGTTCGACAACTGCTGACATCTTCTCCTGAAGAACCTCAAGTGATTTCCTGAAACCGGGAAAAACCTGTTCGATTTCAGGCATGAGCAACCGGATACGATTTCGGAGAAATCGGTTTTCATGATTTGTCTCATCGGTATGCCATGGCAGGTTACAGGCTTCAAGGTAGGAGTGGATAGCATCTTTGGAAAGATGCAGGAGGGGGCGAAGCACCGAACCATCCTGTGAAACTTCCGGTATACCCCTCAGGCCCTCCGGTCCCGAGCCCTGAAAGAAGCGCATGACAACCGTTTCTTCCTGATCATCAGCCGTATGGGCTGTCATCAGGTATCGCAGACCATGCTGCTGCATACAGTGGAAAAGCAGCCGGTAGCGTGCAGTGCGGGCTGCGGCCTCAATTCCGCAATCTTCCGAGAGAGCGTGACGGGCAATCTCCCCATCCCGACACTCAAGGATGTGAAGCGGTATTGCACCCCCTGCACAGAAACTCTTCACATGAGCCATCTCCTGTCGCAGCCTGCTCTGATCCCGAAGCTTGTGATTGACATATGCAGCAGAAAACCGGCAGCCATTCCATTTCGGCAATACCGCTGCGGCAGCATGAAGAAGCGCCGTGGAATCAGGTCCGCCGGAATAGGCAATGAGCATACCTTCAGCGGGATCGACCCCATGATCGGCTATGCATCTGAGAATATCGCGTTCAACGGCTTTTTCGATTGAACTCATTCATCACCTGCTCAAGTGCAGTACCGGAGACAATCTGCAGGACTGCATCAGCAGCACATTTCACTCCACTCATGATACGTTCCAGCTCCTGCTCTGCGGGAATACCGAGCACATGGTCAATTACATGTGAATCAGCTGGAGGCCGCCCAATACCGACATAAATCCTGATGAACCCAGCGGTACCGGTCTCCTCGATAATGGATTTCAGCCCCCTCTGTCCTGCATGCGAACCCCGCTTCCTGATCCTAATCATTCCGGACTCCAGATCCATATTGTCGCAGATAACCACGGTATCTTCAATACGGCTTGCGGTACGGTGAAGAAGTGCGGGAAAGATACTTCCCGAGTTGTTCATAAAAGTCAGGGGTTTGACAAGATACAGATTCGCATCCTGAAAAACCCCTTTTCCAAACATATATGGATGAAACAGTCTCTTTTTGAGATTGACATGGCACCTTTCTGCAACCAGGTCAATCACACCAAAACCGACATTATGCCGGGTGTTATGGTATCGAATGCCCGGGTTCCCGAGCCCCACTATAAGCACAGAAGCGCTCTTAATCTTCCTCTTGTTCCTTTTCTGCGCCAATGACCTCGACCTCAGCAACCTCTTCACCCTCTTCAGGTTTTTCGACAGCTTTGACATGAGTAATCGT
>CAZSBC010000103.1:0-11495 GCA_964605195.1 uncultured Spirochaetales bacterium
CTGAAGAAACTGGGCCTGATTGAGTAGCTGATTGCAGGTCCCACATCCATAGCTGATATTGAGAGTGGGGTAACATCCGCTCTCAATATCTATCTGTACAATTGAGGTGAGCAATGAAATTTAATGATGCAGTCATTGGCGTCTTTTTCCTGGTGCTGTCGGTACTGCTGCTGGTGCATGTGCAGTCTTTTCCCAAGATGCCGCTGAGCGATTACGGCCCGGCTTCATTCCCGCGGCTGCTGAGTATCATCCTGGGGCTGTGCAGCATCCAGCTGATCGTGCAGGGAATCCGCACCCGCAAGACCGTCCCTCCGGTGAGATTCGGTGAGTGGGTATCGCTGCCTGAGCGATGGCGCCGGCTGTTCCTGGTACCGCTTACGGTAATCGGGTACATACTGCTTGCGAAGTATCTGGGCTTTGCCCTCTACACTTTCCTGGCACTGTTCCTACTGCTGATTGACTTCCATAACGGCAAGTGGAAATTCTCACTGGTCACAGCCCTGGTGTTCACGGGCGCAGCCTACGGGATATTCGTTAAGATTCTGCTCATTCCACTACCGGTAGGGTTCTGGAGTACCATTTTTTAAGGAGCGCCTCTATGAATGGCTTTATTGATGCTATGCAGCTTGTTTTCAGACCGAATGTCCTCCTGACGCTCGTACTCTCATCCGTATTCGGTCTGTTTCTGGGAGCTATCCCGGGTTTGACAGCAACTATGGCGGTCGCTCTGCTCGTGCCCATCACCTTCTTCATGGATCCCGTTCCGGCTATGGGGGCAGTTGTCGGCGCTACGGCCATGGCGATCTTTGCCGGTGATATCCCCGGGGCGCTGCTGCGTATTCCCGGAACGCCTGCCTCGGCAGCCTATGCCGATGAAGCCTACAAGCTCAGCCAGAAGGGTGGGCTTGAGCTGGCTCTCGGGACGGGCGTAATCCTCTCGGCTTTCGGCGGGCTCTTCGGGGCTGCCGTCTTTATCGTAGCTGCTCCCACGCTGGCCGAGGTTGCCCTGCTCTTCTCGAGCTTCGAGTACTTCTGGCTTACTCTGATGGGGCTCTCCTCGGCAGTCATCATCTCGAGGGGCTCCAACGTACGCGGGGCGATATCACTGGCCCTCGGGCTGCTGCTCTCGACCGTCGGGCTCGATATTGCCATGGGGTATCCCCGCTTTGCCTTCGGTAGCGTCGATATGGCGGCCGGGATCAACATCCTCCCGGCGCTGATCGGGGCCTTTGCGATATCGGAGATCCTGCGGACGGTGACGGCTACGGACCTCAAGGGAAAGAAGATCAGGCAGGAGATCGGCAACCTGCTCAAGGGGGTTGGGAAGGTCTTCAGGAAATACAAGGTCAATGCTGTCCGCTCCGGCCTCCTTGGTACATTCCTCGGGGCATTGCCCGGTTCGGGGGCCACCATGGCCTCCTACATGGCCTTTGCCGTGGGGAAGAAGTTCTCCAAGGAGAAGGAGAAGTACGGTACCGGCCATATCGAGGGAATCCTCGATGCCAGCTCGGCCAACAATGCCAGTGTCAGCGGGGCCTGGATTCCTGCCCTGGTATTCGGCATTCCCGGGGACACGCTGACGGCCATTGTCATCGGAGTGCTCTTCATGAAGGGGATCAATCCCGGCCCGATGATCTTCATGAACACGCCGGAGTTCGTCTACTCGATCTTCATCATGTTCATCATTGCCAATGTGCTGCTGATCCCCTTCGGGATCGCGGCTATCAAGCTCTCCCGCCACATTCTCAGCGTTCCGCCAAAGACCCTCTTCCCGATGATCCTGATGACCACCATCATCGGGACCTACTCGGTGGCGAACTCCACCTTCGACTTGATCGTCATGCTGATTATCGGTATCCTTGCATACTTTATGGAGGAGAACAACTTCCCGATCGCACCGATGATCCTGGGGCTGCTTTTGGGCAAGCTGCTGGAGAACAACTTCATGAGCTCGATCATCAAGGCCCAGGGTTCCTACATTGCCTTCTTCAACCGCCCGATTTCGGCGGTACTGGGGGTGCTTACCCTGGCGATCTGGCTGGCTCCTCTCTTTACCACCCTCTTCAGGCTGGGCAAGCGACTTCTCAGCAAACAGGGTGCCGCATCACATGAATAATGAGTTACTGGAAGGAGTCTGCAGATGAAAATTGTCGTGCTGGACGGGTATACGCTGAATCCGGGAGACCTCTCCTGGGAGGGATTCGAGGGGCTCGGGGAGTTTAGCTGCCATGACCGGACACCCGGGGAACTGATCACAGAACGGATCGGGGATGCCGAGATCGTACTGACAAACAAGACTCCCATCTCTGTAGAGACACTGGCTCTCTGTCCGGATATCGCCTACATAGGAGTCCTTGCCACAGGCTACAACATCGTCGACACCGACGCTGCCGCAGCACGGAATATCCCGGTATGCAACATCCCCACCTACGGAACCCGTGCCGTCGCCCAGTTCACCTTCGCCCACATCCTGAATATATGCCATCATGTCCAGGAACACAGCGTCTCGGTGCAGGAAGGCCAGTGGACCAGCAGTGAGGACTTCTGCTACTGGAACTTCCCGCTGACTGAGCTGGCCGGCAAGACACTGGGGGTCATCGGCTTCGGTCGCATCGGCCGTGCAGTAGCCAAAATTGCCCTTGCCTTCGGCATGCAGGTGCTGGCCTATGACGAATACCGCGACAGTTCCCTGGAGACCGATACGCTGCGCTACGCGCCGCTGGATGAGCTCTTCGGGCAATCAGATATTATCACGCTGCACTGCCCCCTCTTCGAGTCCACCCGAGGGATCATCAACCGGGATTCAATCGCGAAGATGAAAAAGGGGGTTATCATCATCAACACCTCCCGCGGGCCGCTGATTGTCGAGGCCGACCTGGCCGAGGGGCTGAACAGCGGGAAGATCCGGGCAGCGGGACTTGATGTGGTCTCAACCGAGCCGATTGCGGCGGACAATGTCCTGCTGAAGGCGAAGAACTGCTATATCACGCCGCACATTGCCTGGGCACCGCTTGAGTCGCGGAGCCGGCTGATGACCATTGCCCTGGAGAATCTCAAGGCCTTCATGGCCGGAACGATGCAGAACCGGGTAAACTGAGCGCAGAGCCACCGGCAGAGTTCCCCTCCCTCCTGCTATCCTACACGGATATGAAAGAGGATCCATATCTCCTCTTGTTACACCCCATGAAACGGAGTACTCTATTGATATGAGGCTGAGTAGAGTAGAGAGGAAGCGGGTATTATCGTCACAACCTACACGTACAGCGGGTATTTCAGATGCGGTTATATATCTGTTTGGCAGCCGTGCCGATGATAATCGCAGAGGCGGTGATATAGACCTCTTCATTACCACTTCACAGCATATATCCCTGCGTGAGAAGATTGATCTTCTGACTCGTCTGGAACGTCATGGAATAGAGCGAAAAGTCGATTTGATCATCCAGAAGCCTGAACAGAAGCATGAAACCATCTACAATGAAGTTCTTCAGAAGGGGGTACGGTTGTGCTGAAAGATGTCATCAAGAAAGCAGAGCTGCATATTTCCAGGGCTGAGGTGTCAAAATCGGAGATTAGGCAATGGGAAACCCTCTCAGCTGAGATATTTGAGGATAGCGAAAGAATAAAGACTGTCGACTCCTTTATATACCGGTTTATCAAGCTGCAGGATCTGACAGGGCAGAAGCTGTTCAAGGCCTATCTTGATGAGATAGGTGACTATCGTGATGATATGTCTTTCCTTGATATGCTTGACCGACTGGAGAAATGGAAAATCATCGGCAGTCCCGATACATGGCTTGGTTTCCGCAAACTCAGGAATACCCGCCCTCACGAATATCCTGATAATGTAGCCAATAGCACAATGCAGACAAATCTGTATCTTGGAAGCATATAAAGCAATTGGCTTTATGACTTCATGCAAAATAAACCTTTTTGCATGAAGCTCAACGAAGAAGAGATTGTTGCCGGAATAGCTCTTGCGCTTGATGCCTTTGACGAAACGGTTCGCATCATAGACAAGCTGCGAATGCTCTCCAGGCAGCACCACTGAGAGCAATTTACCTGAAGCTTCTGGTTTCCACACCCACTTACAGCATACAGGCGCTACCAGACCGCTGCAGAACAGTGCCTGGTGATAAGCCGGTCCCTGCTCAGCAGTCGCGCTCCCCTGAAGAGGGCATGGCCCGCGATCAGGCGATCGAAGGGATCACGGATCCAATCCAGGGTGAGGGAGGCCTCCACCACCGGAAGGAATGACACCGGATCGACTTCCAGTCCGATTGCCCTGGCAAGATCTTCCACGATGGTCCTGCCCGGGCAGGTGATTCTCCCAATTTCACGCAAATACTCAAGTTCCAGCACCACTGCCGGTGATACCATGAGGGTCTCCTCCTCAAGCAGTGCCACTCCTGCCGGACTGAAGCGTTCAAGCTCCTTCTGGTACAGCCATATGACGGCATGGGTATCGAGGAAGAGCATCAGAGTTCGCTGCCTCCCGACCAGCTCTCATCCCAGTGCAGATCGGCAAGGTCGCCTGAATCACCCACGACTATGTCATGGGGGGTAAGGCGGTCAAGCCTGCCGGCCTGCTCTTCGGGCACTATCTTCAGGCGTTTCCCGTTGCGTTCAACGACAGCGGGGATTCCTGTCTCCAGGACGCTGTCAAGGACTGCGTAAATAGATTTTCTCAGGGCTGTCGGTGTATAGGTCATAGATAGCTCCTCCCTATCACCATGCTATCCTGTAGACGTACGCTTGTCAATTATGTACGTACGTTATTATATATACCAGGGGGCCCATTCCGCTATCAAGTGTCTTCCTATACCCAGGATTTCTCATGTGCACAATATCCTGAGGTAACAGTTTCCAACAGGATGTAGTGAGGTATGAAAATCAGTAACAGAGCATTACATTGTATACCGGAATTTTTGTTCCCGAGCCAGTAATACCGCAGCATGCGTTTCTGGCTTGAAGTGAAGTGTTTTGAAGAGACCCAGTTCGTCTGGCGTTTATCCCCGGGCTAACAGACCTTGCATGTGGTTTCCCGCACAATCAGTTCAGGTTCCAGCTGAATCTTCTGTGCGTAATAGGATGCCCCATTTCTCTGGTTCAGTATTTCGTCTATGAGCACCTTCGTCATGATTCTTCCCAGGCTGTATTTGGGCTGCTTGATGGTGGTCAGCTTGAACTGGTTCATACCGGAGAAATTGATATTATCGAACCCGATGAGACCGCAGTCTTTCCCCGGGACAATTTTCTGCTTACTCAGATACTCCATGATGCCGAACGCCATCACGTCATTTCCGGCAAATATCGAGTCCATTTCCGAATGTTCCGAGAAGGCCTTCTCTGCCAGCTTATACCCGCTGTTTAGGTTGTACTCGCCATAATAGATCAGTGACTGGTCATACGCTTTCTCATCTTCCTCGAAAGCCTGCAGAACTCCCAGCAACCGCTGCTGAGTGGTACCCAGTTTTGAGGGACCGAGCAGGCATACGGTTTTCTTGTAACCGCAGTCAATCAGGTGCCTTGCGGCAATATACCCGCCCTTCCGGTTATTCGTGTTTACTGTGGTGAACTTATGCCGCTCAGACCAGCTCTCAAATACCACGATTGGTATGTTCGTCTCCTCCAGGAGTTTCTGGTTCACGCTGTTGAACGCATCGACAATTATGCCATCAACTCGTTTCTGCTGAAGGGTCAGTATGTTTTTACCCTTCCGTTTCTCATCCCAGTTGGAAATTGATAAAAAGACATCAAAATTCATCTGCTCGGCAGTTTCGATGATTCCGGTGAATATCTCACCGAAGATCGGGTTGATTATCTCAGGAATGATCACCCCGATGGTATTGGTGCTGCGAAGGGCAAGCCCCCTAGCCAGATCATTCGGCCGGTAGCCCATCTCCTTTGCGGTTTCCACTATGAGCTTACGCGTCTTGTCACTGACTCCGGGTTTGTTGTTCAGTGCTTTGGAAACAGTTGACAGATTCAGGTCGAGTTTCTGGGCAATATCAACTATACGAGCAGGCTTCTTCATTAATATCTTCTACCATATCTGTCATGCTTGTGCAAGCTTTCACTGTTTCCCGGGGCAGTACCGATTCCAACTAATTTTAATATAATGACATACTACATCGTAACAAGCTCACCGCTCAGGTAGGCTCTGTAGGCAGCGTTGGCCGTCTCGCTGACCATTCTCGAGTCATATACCGACAGCTCCGGCTTCCTCCCCTCCTCGATGCAGTTGACAAACTCCTGAATTTCCAGCCTGAAGGCATCATCGAACCGGGAGAGATAATCATTGACGCACTCGGTAACGACACCGTGGGCATTGTAGAGATCAATCCTGTTCCTAGCCGGTTTCGGATTGATTCTTATAATCCCCTCTGTCCCCACAATTTCCGACTCCACGTGGCTGCCGTGGGGAGCAGTTCTCCCGGTATAGATCATTGCCATAGCGTTATTGGTGAATTTCATCAGCGTGCAGGCATTGTCGATGTCATTATACTTCTCAAACTCCTTGTGCTTGTAGCAGCCGCCGATAGTCCGTATATCCTCAACGTCTGCCCCCAGATACCACCTAGCCAGGTCAACATCATGCACAATCATTTCCGAGTACCAGGCGCCGTTATGCTCTCCCCTGTCCGGGGAACTCTCTGCTCCGCAATCAGGATCGAGACTGTAGCCGCGGAACATAATGGGGCGTCCTATCTCCCCGGCATCTATCTTACGCTTCGCTTCGGCATAGGAGGGGTCAAATCTTCTCATGTACCCGGTCATCAGGATCAGCTCAGGCTTTTCCCCGGCAGCTGCCTGCGCGACTCTCACCTCCTCGGTTGTGATTGCCAGCGGCTTCTCAACAAAGACGTGCTTATTTGCACCAATTGCCTTGAGCACCAGCTCAAGGTGCGATGAGACGGAGGTTACTATGACCACTGCATCGATTTCCGGGTTTGCCAGCATGTCGTCAAAATCGGTATATGAGTATCCTATGCGGTGCCGGGCATTGAAACTGTCCAACACCTCCTCTCTTCTCGCACAGACTGCTGTAAGCTCTGCATTCGGGGTATTGTGAAGTATGTTTTCCGCATGTACCGTACCCAGTGTCCCCAGTCCAATAATCCCAACCTTAACCATATTCGCTCCTTTTCCTGATATGATCAATGATAATTCACAGCATATTAAGCAAGCGCTTGCTTTTTGATACTACAACCCACTGTACCACTGCTATCTTTTATTTGTCAAACACTATTTTTGCACAACTAGTAATATATGCATTTAAATGTGCTTTTTTTATTAACCATGTCTATGCCGACCGATTCAATGAAAAATCACGCAAAAAAATATTTGACAAACGAATATATGTGATTTATGATTTGATCCATAAACAAAGAAAGCGTTTGCTTTTTGTAACATGCAAGCGAACGCTGCTAAAGGAGTTGTGTATGGTTAAGAAATTGGTAATGGTATTGATGGTTTTACTGCTTACAGCAACAGTGGCTTTTGCTGCCGGGGAACAGGAGAGTGATGATACTATCACTATCGGTTTTGTCCCAAAGGCATTCAACAGCCCCTATTGGATTACTATGGATGAAGCCATAAAGGCAGCCGCGGAAGAGAAAGGCATAAAAATTATCTCCCAGGCCGGAAAGGCGGAAACTGAAGTTTCCCAGCAGGTGGAAATAATCGAGAACCTGATAATCAAGGGTGTGGATGCCCTGCTGATAGCCCCTGCAGGCTCAAAAGAGCTTGTTTCAGTAGTCGGAAAGGCAAACAAGGCCGGCATCCCGGTGGTCATAGTCGATACAAGACTTGATGACACAGCTGTTGAGGCCCAGGGAGTTACCTATGTAAGTTTTGTAGGCTCAGACAACTACGACGGCGGCAAGATTGCTGCAGAGTTCATGCTCGAAGAGATCGGTTCAGCAAAAGTTGCCGTACTCGAGGGTATTGCAGGTCACGAATCCTCAGACGCGCGCGTTGGCGGCTTTGTTGACCGTGTTGCCGGAACAGGGCTTGAAATCATTGCCCAGCAGACAGCTCAGTGGGAAAGAAGCAAGGGGTTTGATGTATTCCAGAATATGCTGACTGCTAATCCGGAAATCGAGGCACTCTTCTCAGCGAATGATGAGATGGCCCTTGGTGCATACGAAGCCATAGCCCAGGCAGGCAGAACTGACATCATCATTGTGGGATTTGATGCCAATGACGATGCGAAAGAGGCCATAAAAGAGGGAAAAATGCTGGGCTCCATCGCACAGTACCCGGACTCAATGGGCGTGATTGCCCTGGAAACGGCTCTGGCAGCCCTTGCTGGTGAGACCCCGGACAAGTACATCAAATCACCGCTTAATGTGGTAACGAAGGATATGCTATAATTGCTGGCTGTTTGCATCAAATAGTAATAATTGGGCAGCTTACATGCTGCCCATTATATTAGGAGCTTTGCATGTCTGAACCATTGATTCACATGAAGAACATCACTATGGAGTTCCCTGGGGTGAAGGCCTTGGACAGGGTTGACTTTGATGCGAAAGCCGGGGAGGTGCACGTAATTCTTGGTGAGAACGGGGCCGGGAAGAGTACCATAACGAAGATCCTGGCGGGGGTGTTCAAGAAGACAGCCGGAGAAATCTATATTGACGGTGAGCTCAGTGAGTACAGCTCCATACACGAAGCCAGCGAACACGGGATATCGATGATCTACCAGGAGCTTCAGCTCATCCCGCACCTTACCGTAGCTGAGAATATCTTTCTCGGGAAGGAGCCCATGGGCAAAGTGGGGATCAGCTGGAAGAAGATGAATCAGGAGACCACAAGGCTCCTCAACCACATGGGCCTGAAAATCAATGCAACAGATATTGTCAAGCATCTCGGTGTCGGGCAGCAGCAAATGGTCGAGATCATCAAGGCGATCTCGAACAACTCAAGGATCATCATCATGGACGAGCCGACTGCGGCTCTCACCGAGAGTGAAATTCAGGAACTCTTCAGCATCATTAAAGAGCTGAAATCAAAGAATGTCTGTATCATCTACATATCACACCGCATGGCCGAACTCCTGGAAGTTGGTGACCGCGTCACGGTGCTCAGGGACGGTCTCTATGTCGGCACGGTTGATGTTGCCGCAACCTCGCTAGACGAGCTGATCACGATGATGGTCGGACGGTCTCTTGAGCAGCAGTACCCCAAGGAGCGGATTGAGAGCGGTGAGGTTGCCCTCAAAGTGGAAAAGCTCTGCAGGGCCGATTCCGGCCTGGAGGACATCTCTTTTAAAGTCAGGAAGGGAGAAGTGGTAGGATTTGCAGGCCTGATGGGAGCCGGGCGCACTGAGCTGATGCGGGTGATATTCGGTGCAGACCGGATAGACTCAGGTGATATCTACATCAATGGCAGGAAGACGGAAATCAGGCACCCCATCGATGCCATTGAGAATAAGATAGGCTTCCTTACCGAGGACAGAAAGATACAGGGGTTGAACCTCAAGATGGGAGTTGACCAGAACATCTCGTTACCCAGCCTCTCAAAGATACAGGGACGAATAGCACTGAACATGAAGAGGGAGCGGGAGATTGCCCAGGAGCAGGTTGACAGCCTCTCCATCAAGACTCCCTCACTGATCCAGAAGGCCAGGTATCTCAGTGGGGGTAATCAGCAGAAAGTGGTGCTTGCCAAATGGCTGGTAAGCGAATCCGATATCATAATCTTTGACGAGCCGACCCGCGGAATAGATGTCGGGGCCAAGGTGGAAATTTACAAGGTGATGAACAGACTGGCTTCCCGGGGCGCAGCGGTAATCATGGTCTCTTCAGAACTTCCAGAAATTCTGGGGATGAGTGACCGTATATATGTCATGTGCGACGGAAGGATTACCGGGGAGCTGAGTTATGAAACTGCCAGCCAGGAGAAGATAATGTCATTAGCCACCAGGGGGAGGATACATGCCTGAATTATCGAAGAACATGAAGATCTATGCAACAATCCAGCGCAATATCAGGGATTTTGCGACTGTGGGAGCCCTTGTCCTGCTCGGGCTGATTATCACAATAGTGGAGCCGATCTTTATCAG
The DNA here is from genome assembly GCA_964605195.1 of uncultured Spirochaetales bacterium. Classification (GTDB taxonomy): domain Bacteria; phylum Spirochaetota; class Spirochaetia; order JABMQR01; family JABMQR01; genus CAZSBC01. Next base: position 10,067 of record CAZSBC010000103.1, read on the forward strand.
CCCAGCCAACCTCATCAATGTGATCAACCAGTCGGCGGTGAATGCCATTATCGCTATCGGCATGACGTTCGTCATCCTCAGTGCGGGAATAGACCTCTCTGTCGGCTCCATTCTGGCATTTTCCGGTGTTGTCATGGCCAGCGTAGCCAAGCTTGGTGAGGCCGGTATCATCACCCCGGCGATTGCCACCCCTGTGGGAATCCTTGCCGGGCTGGCAGCCGGAATCCTCTGCGGGCTGTTCAACGGCTCCGTTGTGGTCTTTGGCGAGATGCATCCGTTCGTAGCCACGCTCGGTATGATGAGTATTGCCCGCGGGCTGGCCCTGGTATGGACAGGCGGTCGTCCCATATTCGGGTTCGCTCCCTCGTTCCGCTTTTTCGGTGCAGGGTATATCGGGCCGTTCCCGACGCAGGTTGTGCTCTGCATTGCGCTGTATATCATCACCTGGTGGATTCTGAAGTATACGAAACTTGGCCGGTACGCCTACGCAATCGGGGGGAATGAAGAGGCCTCCAGGCTCTCGGGTATCAATATCGGCAAGATGAAGATCTTCTTCTATTCAATAAATGGACTGATGTCCGCCATTGCCGCTTTGGTATTGACGGCACGGCTTGATTCAGCCGCCCCGATTGCCGGCCTGGGTTTCGAGCTGGACGCGATAGCTGCCGTCACCATTGGCGGGACCAGCCAGCGCGGCGGCGAAGGAAAGATTCTCGGGTCACTGGTGGGCGCATTGATCATTGCAGTATTGAGAAATGGACTGAACCTGATGAATGTCTCCTCGTACATCCAGCAGATCGTTATCGGGTTTGTAATTATATTCGCAGTACTCCTGGACACAAAAACAAAGAGAAAATAGGTAATTATTGGAGAGACGCATGGACAAGAATATTATTGTTGGCATTGTTGGGGCTGGAAGAATCGGGATTACGCATGCGAAGAGCATAGCCTATGAAATACCGGGGGTAACGATCAGGACCGTTGCCGATCCGTACATGACATCAGAGGCTGCCGATACTCTGAGAAAGCTTGGCGTGGAGAATATCTGCAAGGATTATTCACAGGTTATCACCGACCCTGAAATCGAGGTGGTATTCATATGCTCGTCCACCCCGACGCACTCACCGATTTCCCAGGAGGCATCCCTTGCCGGGAAGCATGTATTCTGTGAGAAGCCGGTTGACCTGGATATCGACAAGATCCGGGAGACTCTCCGGGTTGTCAGAAAAACAGGGGTGAAATACCAGGTTGGTTTCAACCGTCGTTTCGATCACAACTTCTCGGCCGTGAAGCGGGCGATTGACGATGGCAAGGTGGGTGATATCCATGTCGTCAAGATAACTTCGCGGGACCCCTCTCCCCCATCCATAGAGTATGTGGAGTCCTCAGGGGGTATCTACAAGGATATGATGTGTCATGATTTTGATAT
>CAZSBC010000104.1:0-11454 GCA_964605195.1 uncultured Spirochaetales bacterium
TTTTCAATGCCCGTACTACAGAGTCGTCCATGCTAAAGCGTTCTGCAAAGGCATCCGGTACCTCATCTGACGTTTTGATCTCCAGCAGCCAGGGACCAAAGCTGTCATACTCCTGTTTCTGTCTTTCTGTGGCTTTCATAGTTAAATTATATCACAAGTTTTTACTGAGTAAAGATTACAGATCACAACTAATACACATTTGCACAGCCTGGGGGAGTTTTTGCACTAAAAAAGGCCATAGAGGGGCTCCCCGCATGCCCTGCAGTGCCCGCTCTGCAGTGTCCGGCTTACCGCTTCAGCTGCTTCGCCCCCATAGCTGTGGGACGGTATGAGCTCTGTATGACATTGAGTGCAGTACGTGGCAGCATAATCGGTATCCCGGCTGTTACCGCTGTAGATATGGGGAATACCGCTCTCTGCAGCTGCCTCGAGGGCTCTGTGCAGAAAGCTTTCCGATGTTGCTGCATACTCAAGCATACGATAGGCTGGGAAAAAACGGCTGAGATGCCACACCTGCACCCCGGCATCGGCTAGCAGACTACCCAATTCCAGGATATCCTCGATGGTATGGATGTCTTCAATGACCAGGGTGGTCACCTCAACGACGGAACGGTCTGACCTGATGATCTCTCTGACATTCCTGATAACCGGATGCAGGCTTCCCCCGCAATAGGTACGGTAGAACTCCTCACTGCCCTTCACATCAATATTGAAGGCATCAATCAGGCCCTCCATTGTACCAGTTGCCTTACTGCTCATGCTCCCGTTGGTAACCATGCAGTTCACTCCGCCCCAAGCCTTGACCAGCCGGGCAGTATCAAGCATGTAATCCTGCCACACAACGGGATCTGAATACGTATAGGTCATGATAGTGAGTTCATTGGCATCAAGCATGGCAACCAGCTCACGGGGGCTTGTATATCGGTATCTGGTGCCTCCTTCTGCGCTGTACCGGGAGAGGGTGTGGTTCTGGCAGAAACTGCAGGAGAAATTGCACCCAGGGAGGGCAACTGAGAGGGTCCTGCTCCCCGGATAGACATGAAACAGCGGTTTCTTCTCTATGGGGTCTACTCCTGCAGCTGCCACATGCCCGTAAACAACAGTTTCAAGCCTCCCCCTGCAGGCCTTGCGCACACCGCAGGGACCGGTCTGCCCATCGGAGAGACGGCATTGCCGATAGCAGAAACTGCAGGTCTGCACCGGAACTGCTGCCTTGCCGGATTCACTCACGTTCTGAAAACACCTCAGCCTGGAAGGTCTGGAACGAGCACTCCGGTTCCCGCCAAGCTCCCAGACCAAGTCCGGCTTTCATGGAAAGATGGGTAAGCGTCTCCTCAAGCCCCCAACCCTGCTCTACGGCCACCTGGGGCAGGAAGACCGCAGAGCGGAAACCTCGTCGCAACACTATCCCGTCCCGACCGATCACGATATCGCGATAGGAGTCGACTGCTACCGGTTGTGTCAACACAGATATCTCAATCTGCAGGGTCTCAAGCTCCTCAACCGAACTGACCGGTTCAAACCGCGGATCGCTGAAAGCCGACTCGCTTGCCAGCCTTCGCACGGACTCATACAGATGACTGTGACCGATAATGTTCCCGATGCATCCCCTCAAATCAAGTTCACCGGCTTGTACCTCCCGTTTCTTAAGCGTCACAAAGAGACCGTTCTCCTCCAGCAGCTCAACCGGAATACGCTCCTGCTGCAAAGTAGCCAGCTGCTCTTCCGGGGAACCATCCAGTTGATTGCGGATACTCTCGCGGGCAATGGAAAGCAGCATCTGCTTCATACTCTCTGTCAGCACACTCTTACTCCTTTTTACGACCCCAGCAGATTGTGCAGTAGGACACGAAATCTACCGATGGCCCGGTAATATCATTGGATGTGTATTGATCCAGAATCCGGCCTTTCAATGCCAGCTTCTCTGCTATTGAGGCGGCAATGAGACCCGGGGCAAAACCGCAGATCGTAGGGTCCTCGACAGCCTTCCGCGCCAGCAGTGCTGAAATATTCCAGGAAGCAAACAGTTCGGCATATTCCCGGTCATGTGCGAGTACAAGCTTTTCAGCCTCCCCCTCTCCATACGGGGCATACCCGAAACGGCTGCCATAGTGGGTGAAGTCAGAACTGGCAATTATGGCAGTATGGCCGTTTACAATGGTATCATCTCCCAGGGCCTCCAGGAGGGCTTCAGCCAGCATTTCCACAGATTCTGAATGGGTTATACGTGATACCTGGCATACTCCCACCGTGACTGCACGTTTCTCCCGTTCCCTGTAAAGGGCGCAGAAGGGCAGAAACATCTCCAGAGCATGCTCAATCTCAACGGCTTTTCTGTCCAGGTGGGTCACACGGGATGGCAGCAGGTCATACAGGGGAACAGCTTCCAGCTGTGCAAGAGGTGTCTCGAATCCGGTGAAGGGTGCTGTTGTCAGGGTATCGCTCGGGATGGCAGTATAGTGCGAAGGTGCTATGATAAGGATTCGATTCACCAGATGAGAGAGTGCTGCAAAAAAGTGTGCAATCCCCCGGGAGGAAAAAACCAGGCCGGCATGCGGCAGCATTCCAAGATAGGCATAATCCAGGCCGGCACGCTGCCAGGCCCTGCTCAGCTCTGCGGCAGCAAGGTGCTCCTGCAGACTTTTTCTCAGCAAATCGGGATCACTTTCATACCATGATCCCGCATATGTCATTGGACGAACTCTTTCATGTCTCTCCATACAATCCTCCTGCAGCGATTCGCGAAAAGGACCACATTCTGCATGGGGTACATCTCTACTTACAGTATACTACTCGTAGATACTGCTGTCAGCTGCAGGAGGAAAAATTTTCTGTGAGTTTGCCCTAAGTCCTCTCCTAGCGATGGTTATACATCTGCACAAAGGCCTCAGCATTCTGGATGGATCCACCGGCAGCACCTTTGACCACATTGTTGACCATCAGGTTGAAACCGATCCGGTTCTTTTTCTTTTTCAGACGTCCCGTGTAGGTCACCATTCCCCTCGGAGTGCCCCAGAAAGCATATTTCGGCTGGGGGAATGTGCTGTCGGAGTTATATATAACCGGCTTTTTCGGGGAAGAGGGCAGTCCGGATTCCTCAATGATGAAGTTGTCCCAGGCTGCAATTATCTGCTCTTCAGATACATCCTGCTCAAGCTCCATCCACACCGTTTCGTTGTGTCCGAACATCACCGGGACCCTTGCACAGTAAGCATAGACATCGGGATCAATGGATAGGATCTTCTTGATCTCCTTCTCCATCTTCTCCTCTTCGCCGCCGATAAAGGGTATGACGTTATCGGTAATATCAAAGGAGGAGAGGCCGGGATAGCCTGCACCGCTGACAGACTGGTAGGTGGAAATTGAGAGTTCCTTGATACCGAACTGCTTTAACGGAGCGAGTGCAATGGCCAGTCCCGTGGTCGAGCAGTTGGCGTTTGTCACTATAAATCCGCCATCTGGATAGCCCTGATCATTTATCATATGCAGCGAATCGAGATTCACTTCCGGAATGAGAATCGGGACATTGTCCTCATAACGCATCGCCCCGGCATTGGAAAAGACATAGAATCCGGCATCCCGCAGCTCAGGTTCTGCTACAGCGGCAACACTGGCCGGCATTGCTGAAAAGACTATCTGAACGCCAGCTTTCTTCATTTCATCGAGATCATACTCCCTGATCTGGATTTCTCTGAGATTTGGAGCCATTTCAAACGGCAATACCCAGTGGACGGAATTCCCGTAATACTCCCCGTTTCTGGAAGCGGAGGCTGTGATGTACGTGATTTCAAACCAGTCATGATCTGCAAGCATCCACATGAAAACCTGTCCAACGGCACCTGTCGCTCCAATTACTGCTACTTTCATCTTTTCCATCTATAAGCTCCTGTTTCCCAGAGTTGTTCGTCAGTTGGCAACTCTCAATTAGATTGTTGCGATAATAACAAAATGTTATTTTTAATACAAGATGTTATTCATGTAAAGTACAATATTTTGTAAATATCTTTATCCAGACAGTGCTGCACAAGCGCCCTTTTTCTGATATACTTAACATATGATACGTAGTGGAACTGCCGATCTCCCTCTCCATTACGGGAAAGTTCCTGCATGGCTGTGGGAGAGAATGAGCAGACTCGGACTGTTGATAACGGAACTTGTACTCGCAGAGCATGGCTGTTCGGGATGGATAGCAAGGATGAGCGATCCGTTTTGGTTTCAAGCCCTCGGCTGTGCCATGGGAATGGACTGGCACTCTTCTGGTATTACCACCTCGGTGCTCGGTGCTCTCAAGCAAGCCATTAATCCCCGGTCCCGGGAACTTGGTATTCATATCTGCGGCGGCAGGGGTAACCACTCGCGCAGGACACCAGAAGAGCTGATTGCTGTCTCCGATACCTTTGCCACTCCCGGAGATCAGCTTGCACGGGCATCTCGTCTCTGCGCTAAAGTTGATAACAGCTGTCTTCAGGATGGATTCCAGCTGTATCTGCACACATTCTCCATTTGCCGAAGCGGCGAATGGGCTGTGGTACAGCAGGGAATGAACCGTACAAGCGGGATGGCGAGAAGGTATCACTGGCACTCGGACAGTGCCGGTGACTTTCTCAGCAATCCCCAGACAGCCGTTGTCGGTGAACCTGCCGGAAGCATCATCAACTTCAGTGACAGCCGAGCTTCCGCTGCCCGTGAGGCTGTTGTGGATTTCACCCATCTGCATCCCGATCTGCAGCAGAAGGAGTTGCAGACTCTCGGGTTCTTCAAACCTGATAGAGAGGAGAAACAGCTGGAGCTGTTTGACAAACACCTGGCAATGCCCCGCCATCATGATCTCCGTCCCCGAGACGTCAACTCCGGCAGGCTTGGTTCGATCCTGGCAGTCGCCTATTCCCGTGACCTCTCCTCCTTCACCGATACCCTGCTCATGCCGGGTGTCGGTCCCCGGACGCTCCAATCCCTGGCACTGGTAAGCGAGGTGGTCTATGGCAGAAACAGTCGCTTTACCGATCCGGCCCGTTTCTCATTTGCCCACGGAGGCAAGGATGGCCATCCGTTCCCTGTTCCCCTGCATGTCTATGACGAAACTATAGCCACAATTTCCCGAGCTGTACGAAAAGCCGGGCTTGGGCAGCGGGAAGAGGCCGATTCGCTCAAACGCCTTCACCAATTCACCCTGGAGGTGGAGAGACGAAGTCAGCCTGATGCAGATATTTCCGCTGTGATTGCCCGCGAACGGGCGTTATCGCAGAGCTATGGCGGTCGAACTGTCCAGGATGATATCCCTGAAGATAATTGACACAGGGAAATCACAATCTTACAATACAGTAGTTGTTACTGCTCTATTCCGGTAAGGAGATTGTATGAGATATTCACGCAGAGATTTTCCCCATGATTTTATCTTCGGAACTGCTGCTGCCAGCTACCAGATAGAGGGGGCCTGTCAGGAAGGAGGACGGAGCGAGAGTATCTGGGACAGATTCTGTGATCAGCCCGGCAGGATCATGGACGGAAGCAGCGGTAAGGTAGCCTGTGATCATTACCACAGATTCCGTGAGGATTTCGCGCTGATGCGTGAACTGGGGGTCGATTCATATCGTCTTTCGCTTGCCTGGTGCCGTATAATTCCCGACGGAACCGGAGCGGTAAACGAAGCGGGTATCGCATTCTATCTGGAGCTGATGGATGCCCTGTTGGAAGAGGGCATTACACCGGTAATTACGCTGTATCACTGGGATCTTCCCCAGATACTTGAGGATATGGGAGGGTGGAGCAGCCGAAATACCGCCTACGCATTTGCTGAATATGCTGATGTCTGCTTCAGATCCTTCGGTGACAGATGTTCCAGATGGATCACGCTGAACGAACCGCTCTGCACCTCCCTGTTCGGATACGGTACTGGATCCCATGCCCCGGGAATCAGGGATTCCGGAAAGATGTATCGGGCTATCCACCATCTCAATCTCGGACATGGGCTTGCCCTGGAAAAATTCAGGTCAGGTGGCTACCGGGGAAAAATCGGCACGACACTGAATCTTGCCCGGATCCAGCCGGCTTCGGAAAGTCCCGAGGATCTGCAAGCTGCCGACAAAGCGACTGATTTTGGTTCCCGGATGTTCCTGCACCCGCTCATTGGAAAGGGATATCCCAAACGTCATCTGGCACTGCATCCGGATATTTCCATGCCGATAGAGCCCGGGGATATGGATATCATCGCCGGTAAGATTGATTTTCTGGGTGTCAACTACTATTTCGAGCAGGTAGCTGCCTTCGATTCCGATGCCGAGGATCAGGTGAGGATTATCGGGAGGGAGCTTCCCAGAACAGCGATGGGATGGGAAATAAATCCCGAGGGGCTGCAGCGGCTGCTTGCATGGGTACATCAGGAATGCGGCGAGCTCCCTCTCTATGTTACGGAGAATGGCTCTGCCTGGTTCGATGAGGTGGTCACTGACGGCAATGGTATGAAGCGGGTCAATGACAGGGAAAGGATTGCTTACCTGGACGATCATCTTGCGGCCTGCTTACGCAGTATTGAGGAAGGTATCCCGCTGAAAGGGTATTACGTTTGGAGTTTCATTGACAACTTTGAATGGGCTTACGGCTTCTCTCGCCGTTTCGGACTGATCTACTGCGACTATGTCACCCTGAAGCGAATCCCGAAAGAGAGCTATTTCGCCTACAGGGATTTTCTGCACAACAGGAACAATTGATATGAACAGAATTCCCGACCGTCCGATCAGCGTTATATACCGGAACAGTACCAGCGGATCGCTGCAGGAGATGACCCGTAATCTCCTTGATACAGCCTCGCTGAAAGATTCTCTGCCGCCTGACCGGGGCTGTGTGATCGGCCTGAAACCTAACCTGGTTGTATCACAACCGGCAGAGAGAGGGGCAACAACCCATCCCGAAATTGTGGAAGGTACTATCCAGTATCTGCAGGGGCTGGGATACAGCAGCATAGTAATTCTGGAAGGAGCCTGGGTGGGCGACAGCACAGCAAAGGCCTTCTCTGTCTGCGGATATCACAGGCTAGCCGATACGTACAATGTAAGACTTATAGATACGCAGAAGGAAATCGCAATACTTAAAGATATCGCACTTGCAGAGGATACCGATACCAAAGGCTATACCCTCAAGATCTGCAGCATCATGGAGCAGATTGACTTTCTCATCAATATGCCGGTCCTCAAGGGACACTGCCAGACACACTACACCGGTGCACTGAAGAATCTCAAGGGCTGCATACCCGACTCTGAGAAACGACGCTACCACTCACTCGGGCTGCATGAACCGATAGCCCGGCTCAACAGAGTCATCTCTCAGGACTATATTATTATGGACGGCATCTGTGGTGACCCGACTTTTGAAGAGGGAGGATCACCGTCATCACTTGACAGGATTCTCTGCAGCAGGGACCCTGTCATGCTGGACAGTTATGCCTGCACTCTGATAGGACTCGATCATTCCGAGGTTCCCTATATCGGCCGGGCCGGGGAGCTTGGCTGCGGTTCCTTGTGGGATGGTAATACCGACAGCATCCTTGAGATCAATACCTCCGGGAACAAGGAGGCTGTACGGCGTGACCCCCTGCTGGATGAGCTTGCAGGGAAAATCGATGCAAGAGATGCCTGTTCTTCCTGTTATGCTGCCCTTGTCGGGGCATTACGGGAGTATCCTGAGATCAGAGATCACCGCTATGCCATCGGGAGAGCTTTCAGGGGCAGCTCCGTTTCACTACAGGGTTTGGAGGAGTGTATGGGTATCGGAAGCTGTACGTTGAACTTTCGTGACTTCATCGGCGGGTGCCCGCCCAGCGCAGAAGATATTGCTGATCATGTACTCAACAGACCACTGAGCAGATAACCTTTTCATTACCGGCTTCGGCGGAAACTGATTGACACACATTTGCGATATCGATATTCTCTTAGTACTTGCAGATGCAATGGGGGTATAGCTCAGTTGGCTAGAGCGCTTGAATGGCATTCAAGAGGTCAGGGGTTCAACTCCCCTTACCTCCACTTGTACCGGCTGGTTCCTTTCAGCTTGTTTCACAAGCTGCTGTCATGATGACATACTGATGTTTTTCAAGCTAATTGCATACCAGGTGTAACCTTTTTGCTTCTATGCTTTTATACTTAATGGTGGTATAATACGGAAATGAAACGTAACAGGTCAGGAATCAGCAGGAAAACGCTTCTCATTGCATTGCGGCTCTCTGTTGGATTGCTGCTGATTTTCACGTTCAGTGCCTGTACCACGCCTCAGGAACCTGCTGATACTATCAGCACTCCAAAAAGCTCTGCTCCTGCTGCGGCTGAACCGCTTCCGGATACCGAACCAGCTGAATCAGCTGTCATTGCTGCCGGGATCCCCGCTGAACCTACCCCTGTCACAACAGTAGTACTCCCTGCGGTTGAACCGGTTCCTGCCAAGCCGGATGAAGCACCGGTCAAGGCAGAACAAATTGAGGAACCGGTAATCTGGCCGCTGTACACGAGTGCCCTAGAAACGGGTGCCCGGATCTATCCGCTCTCCAGGGCTTTTGTGAACCGATCTGCAATTCTTGAGGTTCTCGCTCTTGAGCGTCCGGTTGAGATTCCAATAGCTGTGATTCCCCCCAAGCCTACACTTACCATTACCGACGAAGCTCTCTTCACCGAACCGGGAACCGGTGGGTATGAAAACGACCGGGCTGTCAATCTGGAGACCATTTCGATCATCAAACCGCTCAGTGGGTCTGATAGAGACGTATCTATTGCTCCCTTTACCGACAGAGCTGCCCTGCCAGCACTTTCGTTGAACCTGCAGCCTGACTACTCTGTTATCATGATAGTTCTTGCTGCAGCTGCAGCCATCCTGCTGATACTGCTTGTCTTTGCAATACGTAAACTCTTCAGAATGAGAACCTCCGCGTAGCTGTACCATTATTATTCATAAAGATCATGTTATCCTCCCTATATTATCCTGTGATGGTCGCATCAACAGTCCTGTTCAATAATGAATTACCCATCCGTACCAGGAATTTTCCCAGGGTCCGGCATACTGCACAGACCAATGGTGATCTGTAACGGGGCATCATACGGAGTCTGCTGGCTTCAAGCATCAACTCGGCATGTCGTTCTTTGGCTTGCTGCTCATGCACACTGTAGTGTTCCAACATAACTTCCTCCTCTGAGAAGCGCCTGCCTCTCAATTTCCTGTGATGGTCGAAGCTGCCGTTATCTGGCAGCTTCTAAGGCATCAACTGTCACTTTCTGCAACGAATTGCCCATCCGTACCAGAAGTTTTCCCAGGGTCCGGCATACTGCACAGACCACAGGGGATCTGCGGCGGGGCAACATGCGGTATCTGCTGGCTTCCAGCATCAACTCGGCATGTCGTTCTTTGGCTTGCTGCTCATACATACTATAGTGTTCCCACATACTTCCTCCTCTGCAACTGATCTTTGGTATCAGTTGCAGACTCATATACAAACAAAGCCGCAGTATTGCTACTGCGGCTTTCCCCATCAAATCACATCGGGCCCTGATGTGACGGCTGCATGTTCTGTCGAACATACAAAAAAAACCGCAGCCGGAAAGGCTGCGGTATAATCTGCTTACAAATCAGTTATCCCTGAACATACCTATTCCGACAAGTAACATCTTCTGTCTGAAGGACTCTATCTCTGTAGATCATGTCTCTCCCCCTGTCGGGTAATAATCAGATACATTCAACGAATGCTGTACTTACCCTAATATACCTTTGTATATCTGTCAATAGCGATAATGAAGAAATTCTTTTTACTTTTCCCCCATTACAGGGTAAGATAATTACCAGGGAATGACAGGAGGAAATCTATGAAAAAATATACCAGAATAGCCATGCTGCTGCTCTCTGCAGTTATCGTGCTGAGTCTCTCTTCATGTTTTGTGCTGGGCGGATTCGATGAATACGGAGTGATCCTTGTGGAAAATGAATCAGATGACACCATCTACTTTCTCTACATCAGCAATGCCAATTCAATGAGCTGGGGTGAGGATGTGCTGGGATCTGACATTATTCTGCCGGGTGACGGGTATTACTTGAATGTTCCCGCCGGATATTATGATATTCAGGTGGCTAATTTCTTCAATGTTGAACTGGACAGTATCTATGACCAGGCTGTCTATCCTGGTGAAACAACAGTTGTCACCTATTACTAGCAGTTCAGAATCGTCACGTTCGGGGAACGCTCGTCGTTCCCTGTTCTTTTTTATATGGTGTGCATGAGATATCCTCTTCACTACCGGATACTGCAGGCGCTTGTTTTCCCTACACCGATTCCGAACATGGATCCTTCCGAGCTGCAGCGAGTAAACAGAAGGGGCCTGCCAGATACCAGCCTTACCCGGAAGCTGTTCAGAGACCCGGGAAGAAGCGTAAAACGGGTCCCAGTATCAATTCCGGGGGAAGAGGCCGTTGTATCCGGGACAGCCTTCATCCCTCTGCTGAAATCAGATCAGGAAAACAGGCCGGCCATCCTCTTTTTCCACGGTGGGGGTTGGGTGCTGGCAAATAGCCTTATGCATGATATCTTCTGTGCCAGGCTTGCCGGGAAGCTTGGGGTATCTGTCTTTTCAGTCAATTATCGCCTTGCCCCGAAAAACAGATTCCCGGCAGCATTCCATGATGCCTGCAGTGCTCTGCAGTGGATTCGGCAGCAGCAACAGTTCCCGGTGGATGTTTCCAGGATATATGTCATGGGTGGCAGTGCCGGGGGAAATCTTGCGGCAGTCCTAGCCCTGGCTGAACGGGATAACCACAACAGCAGATTTACCGATGTCCCGCGGATAAGGGGCCAGATCCTGATCTATCCGGTCACCGACTGCCGTAGAGAGAGTCCCTCCTACCGGGAACATGCCAATGCCCCGTTCCTCCGGGCCGCGGACATGGAATTCTTTATCAACTCATATATCGGCTCTGAGGATGATATCAACAACCCCTACTGCTCTCCCCTGCTCCATCCTGACCATTCCGACCTGCCCCCAGCCCTTATCATAGGGGCTGAACTGGATCCACTCAGGGACGACGGCATCCGCTACGCGGAGGCACTGTTCGAGTGCGGGGTCCCGGTACAGTACCATCTCTGCCGGAGAGCAATTCATGGCTTTATCAGCATACCGGGGAACAGAGATACCGAAGCGCTAATTGAGCAGATTGTGCGGTTTTATCATAATCTGGAAGAGATTGATACCAAGGCCTAACGCAACATCCTGCCACCGGGTGGTCGACGATTCCTGGGTTTGAAGATTGGGTGAAAATACTTTTCCATATCGACCTTCTTCGAAAACCATCTGATAACCAGCGTGTAGATTCCGAACGATCCCCCCAAAGCGAGCAGAAAGGCCATTATCAACATCCCCTGTCCCAATCCGGAAGAGGGTTCGGGAACACTCCGCCCGATCAGATATATCAGCAGTATAAACATCAGCA